>DATJOV010000154.1:0-2228 GCA_035506735.1 Acidimicrobiales bacterium
CCGATGGCGGGCGCTCAGGCGGCCTCGGCGCTGCGCTCCCCGGAACTCGACGCCGCTGACGCCGAGGGCGCGCCGGCGGCGCCGCCCTCGAGGGCGGCGGCCAGCACGTCGTCGACCGTCTCGGCCAGGTGGAAGGTCATGGCCTGGCGCACGCTCTCGGGCACGTCCTCGAGGTCCGGCCCGTTGCGGGCGGGGAGCACCACGTCGGTGAGCCCGGCCCGGTGGGCGGCCAGCACCTTCTGCTTCACGCCGCCGATGGGCAGGACCCGGCCCTGGAGGGTGACCTCACCGGTCATGCCCACCGTGGGACGGACCGGAACCCCCCGCAGGAGGCTGACCAAGGCCGAGGTCATGGTGACCCCGGCCGAGGGCCCGTCCTTGGGCACGGCCCCGGCCGGCACGTGGAGGTGGAAGCGCTTGCCGGCGAAGTCCCTGGGATCGATCCCCAGCTCGGCCGCGTGGGAGCGCACGTAGGAGAGGGCGATCTCGGCCGACTCCTTCATGACCTCGCCCAGTTGGCCCGTGAGGGTGAGGCCCTCGGGTCCTTCCATGGCCGTGGCCTCCACGAAGAGGACGTCGCCACCCGTGCCGGTGACGGCCAGGCCGGTCGCCACCCCGGGCACGGCCGTGCGCTCGGCCACCTCGAAGAAGAAGCGGGGACGCCCCAGCCACGTGCGGACGTCGTCCTCGTCCACCGTCACCGGCACCTGGGCCGAGCCCGAGGCCAGCTTGGTGGCCACCTTGCGCAGCAGCCGCCCGATCTCGCGTTCGAGGTTGCGGACGCCCGCCTCCCGTGTGTAGTCGGCCGAGATCACCCGCAGGGCGGCGTCGCTCACCTCGAGCTCCTCGGCCCGCAGGCCGGTGCGCTCGAGCTGGCGCCGCAGCAGGTGGTGCCGGGCGATGGTCACCTTCTCGTCCTCGGTGTAGCCGTCGAGACGGATGACCTCCATGCGGTCCAACAGCGGACCGGGGATGGTCTCGGCCACGTTGGCGGTGGCCAGGAACAGCACCTTGGACAGGTCCAGCTCGACTTCGAGGTAGTGGTCGCGGAAGGTGTGGTTCTGGGCCGGGTCGAGCACCTCGAGCAGGGCCGAGGAGGGATCCCCCCGGTAGTCGGCACCGAGCTTGTCGACCTCGTCCAGCACCACCACGGGGTTCATGGTCCCCGCCTCGCGCAGGGCCCGCACCAGGCGCCCGGGCTGGGCGCCGACGTAGGTGCGGCGGTGGCCGCGGATCTCGGCCTCGTCGCGCACGCCCCCCAGGGCCACGCGCACGAACTTCCGGCCCAGGGCGCGCGCCACCGACTCGCCCAGCGAGGTCTTGCCCACGCCGGGCGGGCCCACCAGGGCCAGGATGGCCCCCGAGCCGCGCCGCTCCATCGACACCAGGCCGCGCTCGGCCCGCAGCTTGCGCACGGCCAGGTGCTCGATGATGCGGGCCTTCACGTCCTCGAGGCCGTCGTGGTCCTCGTCCAGGACGGCCTGGGCCGCCTCCACGTCCAGGTTGTCCTCGGACACCACGCCCCAGGGCAGCTCGAGCACGGTGTCGAGCCAGGTGCGGATCCACCCGTGCTCGGGGCTCTGCTCGCTGGTGCGCTCGAGCTTGTCCACCTCGCGCCGCACCGCCTCGCGCACGGCGTCGGGGAGGTCGCGCTCTTCCAGGGCCCGGCGGTAGTCGTCGGGTGCGCCCTCCTCGGGGTGGCCGTCGAGCCCGTTGAGCTCCTTGCGGATGGCCTCGAGCTGGCGGCGCAGCAGGAACTCGCGCTGGGTCTTCTCCATGCCCTCCTCGACGTCGGTCTTGATCTGCTCGCGCAGGGTCAGGTCGGCCAGGGTCTCGCGCGCCCACCCCAGGACCAGGCGCAGGCGGGCCTCGAGGTCGACGGTCTCGAGGACCTCGACCTTCTGGGCCAGGCTCAGGTCGGGCGAGTAGCCCGAGAGGTCGGCGATCTGGGAGGCGTCGGTGACGTCGCGCAGGCGCTCGGCCATGCGCCGCGCCCCCCGGGTGAGGAGGATGTTCTCGAGCACGGCCCGGTACTCGCGGGCCAGCTCCAACGCACTCGGGGTCTCGGGCCCGTCGGACACCGAGTCCACCTGGACCCACAGGGCCTGGCCCGTACCGGGGGCGGCCGTGCCGATGGCGGCCCGGTGCAGCCCGCTCACCACCATGGCCATGGGCCCGCCGGGCAGCTCCCCCACCTCCAGGATCTTGGCGATGACCCCGACCGAGGC
>DATJOV010000155.1:0-6387 GCA_035506735.1 Acidimicrobiales bacterium
AGGCCAGGAGGCCGGGGGCCACGTAGGTGGTGTAGGGCACGGCCACCTGCCCCACGTGGATCGACCCCACCAGCTTGCTCAGCCCCACGCCGATCGACAGCAGGTAGAAGAAGGGCTCGAAGAAGCCCGACACGAAGTACACCCAGCCCCGCCGGTACACCATGATGTTGCGCTCGACCAGGCGCCGGGCCCGGCGGGTGCCGAGCAGCGAGAGCGGGGCCACCCGCAGGGCCACGCCGGCCGAGGAGCCCCCGCTCACGTGACCAGCCGCCGGCGGTAGGTGGTGGTGGCCAGAGCCACCCCCACGCCGGTGAGCACCACCAGGTAGGCCAGGTGGGCCAGGGCGGGACCGGCGCCGATCCGGCCCGCCACGAGCCCCCGGCACAGGGCCACCCCGTGGTAGAGCGGCGTGGCCTGGGCCACGGGCTGGAGCCACCCGGGGAGCTGGCCGATGGGGAAGAAGGTGCCCGAGAAGAGAAAGAGGGGGATGAGCCCGAGGCGGTAGATGGTGGTGAAGGCGCTGTCGTTGGTCTGGGTGGCGGCGAAGGCGGCGATGGGGGCGGCGAACGCCATGCCGGTCAGGACCCCGACGGGGAGGGCCAGGACGGCCAGGGCGGAGTGCACCGTGCCGAAGGCGGCCATGACGAGGAGGTAGATGGCGCACACCATCGTCAGGCGCAGGGCGATCCAGGCCAGGTGCCCGAACAGGATGTCGAGGACGTCGAGCGGGGTCGCCAGCATGGCGAAGTAGGTGCGCAGCCACTTCATGGCCGCCATCACCGGGTACATGGCCTCGTTCCCCCCGATCTGCATGGCGGTCGAGGCCAGGAAGCCGGGGGCGAGGAAGTCGAGGTAGCGCTCCTCGCCCCCCACGCTGCGCACGTGGTGGTTGACGAGGGACCCGAGCCCGACCCCCATGGCCGCCAGGTAGAGGACCGGGTACAGGAAGCTGGTGGTGACGGACCCCCGCCACGTCCGACGGTACTGGGCCACCCAGTAGCGCATGGCCCGGAACCACGCCGGCGTGGGGCGGCGCCGGGCGCCCTCGAGCGGCGGGGCGGCGGCGGTCATGGGCGGGCCCCCGTCCTCAATCGACGAGGGAACGGCCGGTCAGGTGCAGGAAGACGTCCTCGAGCGTGGAGCGCCGGACCAGGGCGCTCTCGGGGGTGCGGCCCCGGCGGTGGACCTCGGCCAGCACCGCCTCGCCGTCCTCGGTGTAGAGGAGCAGGCGGTCGGGCAGGGCTTCGACCCGCTGCACCAACCCGTCGAGCCCGCCCACGACGTCGGCGGGGTCGGCCCCGGCCGTGCCGAAGCGCAGCTCCAGGACCTCGCGCGTCGAGTAGCGCTCGATGAGCTGGCGGGGCGAGCCCTCGGCCGCCAGGCGCCCCCCGTCCATCACCGCCAGCCGGTCGCACAGCTGCTCGGCCTCGTCCATGTAGTGCGTGGTGATGACCAGGGTCACGCCCTGCTGCTTGAGGCGGTAGAGCCGGTCCCACAGCAGGTGGCGGGCCTGGGGGTCGAGACCCGTGGTGGGCTCGTCCAGGATGAGCAGCTCGGGGTCCGAGACCAGGGCCCGGGCGATGGTGAGGCGTCGCTTCATGCCCCCCGACAGGGGGTCCACCTTGTCGTGGGCCCGCTCCGTCAGCTGGGCGAACTCCAGGAGCTGCTCGGCCCGCTGGCGGATGACCTTGCGGGGCATGTCGAAGTAGCGCCCGTAGATCATGAGGTTGTCGAGGACGGTCAGCTCGAGGTCGAGGGTGTCCTCCTGGGGGACCACGCCGATGCGCCCCCGGATGCGGGCGCCGTCGGTGGCGGGGTCGAGGCCGAGAACCCGCAGCACGCCCCCCGACACGGGCGACATGCAGGCGATCATCCGCATGGTCGAGGTCTTGCCCGCCCCGTTCGGACCGAGCAGGCCGTAGGACTCCCCCCGGGCGATCTCGAGGTCGATGCCGTCGACGGCCACGAAGTCGCCGAAGCGCTTGGTGAGACCCCGGGCCAGGACCAGGGGGGCACCGTCGTCGGGACCCGGTACCCGGGGGTCGTCGGGGCGGGGGGGCACGACGCCAGAAGCTACCGGCCCCGGATGCGACGGCGTGCGCCGGGACGCCGCCGGTCGGGCCTTCAGGCCACGAGCAGGGCGGCGGCCCGTCCCGCCAGCTCGGTGCGGGACACGGAGGCCGAGGCGGCGGCGCGCGACAGCAGGCCGTCGAGGTACAGGGCCAGGCTGATGGTGGCGGCCACGGGGTCGGCCACCACCAGGGGGACGGGCTCGGTCCGCTCGTCGAGTCCCGAGGCCTCGAGCAGGGCCCGGCGCAGCGCGCACAGCGCCCGGCGGGCGTCGTCGAGGCCCACCTGCCCCCGGCGCATCCACACGCTCAGGCCCAGCGGGAGGGCGAGGTTCCCCGGCGCCAGATCCTCGGGGTCGAGCTCGGCCAGGCCGTGGGCGGCCTCGAGGGCGAAGCGCTCGATCGACTCCTCGTTGCCCACGGTGTGTGGCCATGGCCTCGGCACGGGAACCTCCTGGTCAGCTCGTCGCTGGCTCCACCGGCACCGTCCTCAGTGTGACGACGAGGTGTAACGGGGTGGTGGACCGGGGTACCGGTCCTGGTCAGGGCGTTGTGGGCCGTGGTTGACTGGGTGGGCCCCGCCGGGCGAAAGGAGCCGCCATGCCCAGGGCGATCTGGACGGGGTCGCTGAGCTTCGGCCTGGTCAACGTGCCCGTGGGGCTGTTCACGGCCACCGAGGACCGGACCATCCACTTCAACCAGTTCCAGTCCGGGACCTCGGACCGGATCCGGATGAAGCGGGTCAACGAGCGCACCGGCGACGAGGTCGAGTACGGCGACGTGGTGAAGGGCTACGACCTGGGCGGGGGCGAGTACGTCATCGTCACGCCCGAGGAGCTCGAGTCGGTCGAGCCGGGCCGGTCCCGCACCATCGAGATCACCGACTTCGTGGACCTCGAGTCCATCGACCCCATCTACTTCAAGACCACCTACTACGTGGGCCCCCAGGGCGAGCAGGCCGCCCGCCCCTACGCCCTCTTGCTCGAGGCCATGGAGCAGACCAACAAAGTGGCCATCGCCTCGCTCGTGCTGCGGACCAAGGAGCACCTGGTGGCCATCCGGCCGGCACGGTCGGTGCTCGCCCTCGAGACCATGTACTTCGCCGACGAGGTGCGCGACCCCGCCGCCGAGGTGCCGGGGCTCCCCGAGGACCTGTCGTTCTCCGGGCGCGAGCTCGACACCGCCAAGCTCCTCATCGACTCCATGGCCAGTGCCTGGGACCCCGCCGTGTACGAGGACGAGTACCGCAAGCGGGTGGAGCAGCTCATCGACGAGAAGCGCCAGGGCAAGGTCATCGTGACCGAACGGCCCGAGCCCGGCTCCACCCCGGTGGTGGATCTCATGGCCGCCTTGCAGGCCAGCGTGGAGGCGGCCCGGTCGCACCGGCCCGGGGCACGCCTGACCGAGGATCGCACCGCCGCCGCAGGGCCCCCGGCCCGGGCCAAGCGGGGCCGCGCCCCCGCCGCCCCCCCGACCGGGGATCTCGATGGCCTGAGCAAGACGGCCCTCCTGGCCCGGGCGGCCGAGCTCGGGGTGCCGGGTCGGTCCCGCATGACCCGCGACGAGCTGGTGGCGGCGCTGTCGGCGGCGGGGAAGCCGGCCCGGCGCCGCAAGGCCTCCTAGGACCCGGACCGAGCCGGGAGGGGACGTGGAGGGCCCGCGCCCGCCCGGGGCGGGGTGGTCCGGGCCGTGACCGTCGACCCCGCCCTGCGCTACGAGGCCATCAGCCCCAAGGCCTACGAGCACCCCGCCGACCGGGCCGCCACCGCCGCCCTGGGGTCCATCCCCCTCATGGACCAGCTCATCAGGCGCCTGAGCGACCTGGGCCACGAGCGGCGCCTGCGCCAGGTGCTCCTGGGCAACGCCGTGCGCATCGGGACGGACCAGGTCCCCGCCCTGTGGGACGCCTTCGGGCACTGCGTGGGGGTCCTCGACCTCGAGGCGACCCCCGAGCTGTACGTGACCCAGACGCCGATCGTCAACGCCATGACCGTCGGGGCCCGCAACCCCGTGGTGATCGTCTACTCCTCGTTGGTGGGCTCGTACGAGCCGCTCGAGGTGCGCACCGTCCTCGCCCACGAGGTGGGCCACGTCCTGTCCGAGCACTACCGCTACACCACGGCCCTGGTGGTCATCTCGCAGGTCGTCCAGGGGGTCCTGCCCCGGTCGCTGCTGATGGGGCTGCCGGTGCGGGCCCTGTACGCGGCGCTCCTGGAGTGGTCCCGGATGGCCGAGCTCTCCTGTGACCGCGCCGCCGCCCTGGTGCTCGTCGACCCCCTGCCGGTGTGCCGCACCCTCATGCGCGTGGCGGGCGGTGCCCTCGAGGGCATGAACCTCGACGCCTTCATCCGCCAGGCCACCGAGTACGAGGACGAGGACGACCTGTGGGCCCGGCATTCGCGCTTCTGGGAGGAGGTCGGCCGCTCCCACCCCTTCGCCGTGAGCCGCGTGCGCCAGCTGGTGCAGTGGGTGACCGACGGGGACTTCGACCGCATCCGCTCGGGCCACTACGTCCGGCGGGGCCAGGAGCCCCCGCCGTCGGCCGAGTTCGAGGCGGCCATGGCCCACTACGGGGAGCGCTTCACCGGCATGGTCGAGCGGGTGGGCGGCGGGGTGGAGCGGGTGGCCGACCAGATCGGGGACTGGCTCCGGGCCCGCCAGCAGCGGGGCGGTCCCGGGCCGTCGGACCCCGAGGGGGACTGGGGCGATCTCGACGATCCCTGAGGGTGCCCCGGGGTGGGACCGGCCCGGGGTGCCGGGTCAGCGCCGCAGGAGCCGGCCCACGAGGATGGCCAGCTCGTAGAAGACGTAGAGCGGGACGGCCAGGGCCAGCATGGAGAAGGGGTCGCCGCTCGGGGTGATCACCGCCGCCACGGTGACGATGGCCACCACGGCCCAGCGCCGCTGGGAGGCCAGGGCGGCGGGACGGACCACGCCGGCGAGCTCGAGGGCCACCAGCACCACGGGGAACTCGAAGGTGAGGCCGAAGACCACCATGAGCGCCACCACCAGCCCCACGTAGGTGTTGGGGTCGTAGATCTGGTGCAGCGAGGGGCCCCCGATGGCGCCCAGGAAGCGCAGGGCATGGGGCAGGGTCAGCGCCGCCACGGCGGCGCCGGCCGCGAAGAGCAGGAGCGAGGCCGCCACGAAGGGCACGGCGTAGCGCCGCTCCCGCCGGTGCAGGCCCGGGGTGATGAAGCGCCACAGCTGCCACAGCACCACGGGCGAGGCCAGGACCAGGCCGCCGTAGCCGGCGATGTGGACCCGCAGCGACAGGGCGTCGAGCGGCCCGGTGACGTAGAGGGCGCAGTGGGGCGTGAGCTGGCAGTAGGGGGCCTGGAGGAGGTGGAGGATCTGGGGATAGCCGACGAAGGCCACCACCGAGCCGGCCGCCACCGCCACGGCCACGACCACCACCCGCCGACGCAGCTCGGCCAGGTGCTCGGTCACGGTCATGGCCGGCGCCGAACGGGCCCGGGGGTGCCCCGGGCGGGGGAGGGTGAGCGACACGGCGGCGTCCCGTCAGTTGCACGAGGGGTCGAGGGCCCCGCCCGTCCCGACCGACCCCGCCTCGTCCCCGCTCCGGCTCCCGCCCGCCCCCGGTGCCGGGCCCGGGCCGCCCCCGCCGCGCCCCGGCCCGTCGGCCGGCCCGGGGGTGGTGCGGGCGTGCTCGTCGGCAAGGCGGTCGAGGAAGCCCATGGGGGAGCGCACGGCGTGGGCCATCTCGGACGTGGAGGGCAGATCGGGGAAGCTGGTGCGCAACTCGTCCTCGAGCCTGAGGCGCCAGCGCCGGAGGTCGCCCCACAGGGCGCCGATCCGCTTGGCCGTGGCGGGCAGCTTGTCGGGACCGAGGACCACCAGCGCCACCAGGAGGATCACGGCCACCTTGGGGGGGCTGAGGAGGAGCACGGGACGACCGGGGAGGCGCTGGGGCGGGCCTAGGTGTTCTGCCCCACCAGGTTGTTGACGCGACTGACGGGTGGACCGCCGACGGCCGTGTGGTGCCGGTGATGGTTGTAGAGATGGAGCCAGGCGGCAAGAGCCCTGGTCCTGGCGGCCTCTGACCGGTAGGGGCGGGCGTAGGCCCATTCGTCGAGCAGGGTGCGGTTGTAGCGCTCGACCTTCCCGTTGGTCTGGGGCCGGTAGGGCCGGATGAAGGTGTGTTTGATCGAGTCGGCGAGGAGCTCGGCGGCGAAGTCCTTGGCCCGGTAGCACGACCCGTTGTCGGTCATGACCCGCTCGATGGTGATGCCGTAACCCTCGAAGAAGGCCTTGGCCCGGCGCCAGAAGCCCAGGTTGGTGACCGATTGCTCGTCGT
>DATJOV010000156.1:0-14559 GCA_035506735.1 Acidimicrobiales bacterium
CTTCACCCAGGACGCCCTGGTGCCGGTGACGGGACGCCTGGCCGATCCCCGCCGGGCGGACGAGATCGTGATGAACGAGGCCGTGGCCCGGGCGGCCGGCCTGCACGTCGGGGCCCGACTCCGCATCGGCGTCTACACCAACGCCCAGACCGAGCTCCCCGACTTCGGCGCCGCACCGACCTCCCGGCTCGAGCCCTACCGCATCGAGGACGTCACCCTGGTGGGCACGGTCGTCCAACCCTCCCAGCTCATCGAGGACGACGTCGACGACGACCAGTCCCTGGCCTTCTTCACCCCGGCGTTCACCCGTCCCCTCCTGCGGTGCTGCACCAACTACAGCGGGGCGGGCCTGGCCGTGTCGGGAGGGCCGGCGACGGCCGAGGCCGTTGCGGCCGAGGTGCACCGCCTCCTGCCCGCCGGGTTCCCGCCCCCGCTGCTGCTGGGGGACCAGGTGGCCAAGGCCGAGCGGAGCCTCAAGCCCGAGTCCCTGGCCCTGGGGGTGTTCGGGGGCATCGCCGCCCTGGCCGCGCTGCTCGTCGCCGCCCAGGCCATCGGCCGCCAGCTGCGGCTGGCCGGTCCGGAGCTCGGCGCCCTGCGTGCCCTCGGCGCCGGCCCCGGGACCGTGGTGGCCGACACGCTGCTCGGCACGGGCGTGGCCGTCGTGGTCGGGGCCGTCCTGGCCGGGGGGGTGGCCGTGGCCCTGTCGCCGTTCTCGGTGCTGGGCCCGGTGCAGGCCGTCCGTCCCGCCGGGGTCTTCGCCGACTGGACCGTGCTCGGGGCCGGCGCCGGGGTCCTCGTGATCGGGCTCACCGGCCTCGCCCTCGCCCTGGCCCTGCGCAACGCCCCCCACCGGGTGGCGGCCCGGGGGGCTGCGCCGGCACGTCCCTCGGCCGTGGGCCGCGCCGCGGCGGGGGCCGGGATGCCCCCGGCCGCCGTGGCCGGGATCCGCTTCGCCCTGGAACCGGGCCAGGGGCGCGACACCGTGCCGGTGCGGTCGGCCATCCTGGGGGCGCTGCTGGCCGTGGTGGCGGTGGTGGCCACCGTCACCTTCGGCGCCAGCCTGCGCAACCTGGTGTCGCATCCCCGCCTCTACGGCTGGAACTGGGACGTGGACCTCGCCGCCGGGGGCGGGTCGGGGAACTCCCCCCAGGGCCTGGCCACCACGCTGCTCGACCGGGACAGGGACGTGGCTGCGTGGTCGGGCGCGTGGTCGGGCGATCTGGCCGTGGGGGGCCGGACCGTCCCCGTGCTCGGTGAGCGACCCGGGGCGGCGGTGCAGCCTCCCGTGCTGTCGGGCCACGACCTGCAGGGGCCGGACCAGGTGGTGCTGGGAGCGACCACGCTGGCGCAGCTCCACACCCACCTCGGCGCCCGGATCGTCGTCCACGACGTGGCCGGCGGCTCCCGGACCCTCACCGTGGTGGGGACGGCCACCATGCCCACCCTGGGCTTCGCCGGGTCCCACCTGGAGATGGGGTCGGGGGCGCTCACGGACTTCCGCCTGCTGCCGGCGGCGGTGCGCGATCCCTTCGCCGATCCCCTCGCCGGACCGGAGGACATCCTCGTGGACCTGCGGGGCGGGGGCGACCGGGCCGGGGCGCTGGCCCGTCTGCGCGTCATCGCCGACCGGCTCTCCAACAACGCCAACTTCGGGGTGGCGGCGCAGGTGGAGCCGCTGCACCCGGCCGAGATCGTCAACTACCGGTCCATGGGCGACACCCCGGCCATCCTCGGGTCCGCGCTCGGCGCCGGGGCGGCGGTGGCGCTCATGCTCACGCTGGTGGCCTCGGTGCGGCGGCGGCGCCACGACCTGGCCCTGCTCAAGACGCTCGGCTTCACCGGGGGCCAGCTGGCCGCCACCGTGGCCTGGCAGTCGTCGGTGGCCGTGGTCCTGGGGGCGGTGGTGGGGGTGCCGATCGGGATCGGGGTGGGCCGGGCCCTGTGGGACGTGTTCGCGGGCGAGATCCACGTGGTGCCCGTGGCGGCCGTCCCGGCCCTGTCGGTGGCGCTCGTCGCCGTGGGGTCGCTCGTCCTGGCCAACCTCGTGGCCGCCGTGCCCGGGCGCATCGCGGCCCGCATCCCCGGGGCCGTGGCCCTGCGGGCGGAGTGACACCCCGGGGGCGCCGGCGTGCCCCGATGGACGACACCCCGTCCCGACGTCCCCGGGGTCCGGGGCGGGCGGGTCCACGCCACCGCCGTCGCCCTGCACGTGGGCCGCACCACGGTGGTGGTCCAGACCGACCTCCGGTGGCGACGAGGGGCGCCGGGTGGCCGAGGTCACCCGGACCCGGGCCGTCCTGGCCGGACCCGGCCCCGGGCACTCGGCCCGGGGCGCAGCGTCAGCCCGCGGCGGGCTGGTCCTCGCCCGCCACGGGCTCGATGCCGAGGTCGCGGTAGGTGAGGATGGGCTCGTAGGGGACGCCGCGCCGGTCGAACCAGCGGCGGGAGAAGTCGGCCCGGTCCACCAGGGCGGTGGCGAAGACCACCACCGCCCCCTCGGCCTCGACCCGCTCGCACGCCTTCTGGATGGACTCGCCCCGGGTGACCACGTCGTCGACGAGCATCACGGGCATGCCCTCGGTGAGCCGGGTGCCCTCGGTCCAGCGGTCGGTGCCCCGCCCCTTGGGCTCCGTGCGCACCAGGAACCACCTCGAGCCCGCCACCGTCGACACGGCGAAGGTGAAGGGGGCGGCGCCCACGAGCAGTCCCCCCACGGCGGCGAAGGCGGCCCCGGCGTCGGCGGCCGCCCTGCACATGGCCTCCCCGGCGGTGCGGAAGGCCTCGGGCTCGTCGATGGCCAGCTTGGCGTCCACGAAGTCGCGGCTCAGGTCGCCGCTGGCCAGCCGGATGGGCTCGTCCAGGTGCAGGAGCACCCCGGGATGGGTGCGCACCACCCGGCCCAGGCGCTCGCGGTACTCCGCCAGGGGCGCCAGCTCGGGGTGCACGCCGGCCATTGAACCACAGCCCTTCCCCGCCCACGCCGGCCCGGGCCGCACCAATAGTGAGTCCTACTCACTAGGAGCTATACTCAGTTTCTGGCCGGGCCCCGACCCCCGGGCCGGGAAGGAGTGCACGTGGGACCGCCCGCCACGCCACACCGCCACACCGCCACGCACCCCCACCACCGCCGTGGTGCCACCGCCCCCGGCTCCACCGCCGAGCTGGCCGAGCTCTTCACCCACACCGCCCGGCGGCTGCGCCGGGACTCGGCCGCCCAGCTCGCCCCCCTCGGCCTCACCTACGGCCAGGCCCGGGCCCTGCGCCTGGTGGCCCACGAGGGGCCCCTGCGCATGGCCGACCTGGCGGCCCGGCTCGAGGTGGTGCCCCGCTCGGCCACCACCATGGTCGACGGGCTGGAGGGGGCCGCCCTCGTGGCCCGCCGGGCCGACCCCGGGGACCGCCGCTCGGTGCGGGTGGAGCTCACCCCGGCCGGGCGCCGCCTCCTCGACCGGCTGGAGCGGGCCCGGCGCCGCAGCGCCGAGGAGGTCTTCGGGGGGCTCGACCCCGAGCAGCGGACCACCCTGGCCGGGCTGCTGGGGGCGCTGTGCGCCCGGGGCGCCTGCCACAGCTGCTGCGGCGACGCCAGGGGGGCCTGACCATGGGCATGCACATGGGGATGGGCGGCCACGGCGGCGGGGGCGGGGGCATGGGCTGGGGGCTCATGCGCTCCCTGCGGCGCGACGACTCGGTCAAGCACCAGCAGCTCTCCCCCGGCATCGGCAAGCGCATCCTGGGCTTCGCCCGGCCCTACCGGGGGATGCTCGTGGTGTTCCTGGTCCTCATCGTCCTCGACGCCGTCGTCACCGCCGCCAACCCCCTCATCTACCGGTCCATCATCGACACCGGCATCCGGCACCACCGCACCGGCTACATCGTGGCGCTGGCCCTGCTCGTGGCCGGCCTCGCCGTCTTCGACGCCGGGATCTCCCTGTGGCAGCGCTGGGTGTCGGCCCGGGTGGGCGAGGGCCTCATCTACGACATGCGCACCAAGGTGTTCGAGCACATCCAGCGCATGCCGGTGGCCTTCTTCACCCGCACCCAGACCGGTGCGCTCGTGTCGCGGCTCAACAACGACGTGCTCGGCGCCCAGCAGGCCTTCACCGACACCTTCTCGTCGGTGGTGAGCAACGTCATCGGCGTGGCCATCACCCTGGCGGCCATGCTGTGGCTGTACTGGCCCATCACGGTGGTGGCCCTGCTCCTGCTGCCGGTGTTCCTGATCCCGGCCCGCTTCGTCGGCAAGCGGCTGGCCGCCATCACCCGGGAGAGCTACAACCTCAACGCCCAGATGACCAACACCATGACGGAGCGCTTCAACGTGGCCGGCGCCCTCCTGGTCAAGCTGTTCGGGCACCCCCGCCAGGAGACGTCCGGCTTCGAGCAGAAGGCCGGGCGGGTGCGCGACATCGGGGTCACCCAGGCCATGTACGCCCGCGTCTTCATGGTGGCCCTCCTGCTCACGGCCTCGCTGGCCACGGCCATCGTCTACGGCTGGGGCGGGGTGAGCGCCGCCCACGGCGTCCTGGCCGTGGGCACCCTGGTGGCGCTCACCCTGTACCTGACCCGCCTGTACGGGCCCCTCACCGCCCTCTCCAACGTGCAGGTGGACGTGATGACGGCTCTCGTGTCCTTCGACCGGGTGTTCGAGGTGCTCGACCTCCCTCCCATGATCGACGAGAAGCCCGGCGCCGTGGTCCTGCCCCGGGGACCGGCCCGCATCGAGTTCGACCACGTCGACTTCGCCTACCCGAGAGCGGAGGAGGTGTCGCTGGCGTCGCTCGAGTCGGTGGCCGTCCTGGACCAGGCCCCCTCGAACCAGGTGCTCTTCGACGTGTCGTTCGTCGCCGATCCGGGCCAGCTGGTGGCCCTGGTGGGGCCGTCGGGAGCGGGCAAGACCACCATCAGCCATCTCGTCCCCCGCCTCTACGACACCCGGTCCGGCACGGTGCGCATCGACGGCGTGGACGTGCGCGACGCCACCCTGGAGTCGATCCGTGACGTGGTGGGCGTGGTGACCCAGGACGCCCACCTCTTCCACGAGACCATCCGCTCCAACCTCCGCTACGCCAAGCCCGACGCCACCGACGACGAGCTGCGCCAGGCGCTGACGGCGGCCCAGATCCTGCCCCTGGTGGACTCGCTCCCCGACGGGCTCGACACCGTGGTGGGAGACCGCGGCTACCGGCTGTCGGGGGGCGAGAAGCAGCGCATCGCCATCGCCCGGCTCCTGCTCAAGGCGCCCGACGTGGTGGTGCTGGACGAGGCCACCGCCCACCTCGACTCGGAGTCCGAGGTGGCGGTGCAGCAGGCGCTCAAGACGGCCCTGGCCGGGCGCACGTCGCTCGTGATCGCCCACCGCCTGTCCACCGTGCGCGAGGCCGACAAGATCCTGGTGGTGGACGGGGGCCGCATCGTCGAGGAAGGGCGCCACGACGAGCTCCTGGCCGCCGGCGGGCTCTACGCCGAGCTGTACCGCACCCAGTTCGAGCACCAGTCCGAGGGCATGGTGGCCGCCGGCACTCAGGTCCCGGGCACCGGCACCGGGGGGGGCGGCCCGGTGTAGCGGGCCGCGGGGCGGATGAGGCGGTTGTGCGACGCCTGCTCGAGGACGTGGGCGGCCCAGCCGATGCAGCGCCCGGCGGTGAAGGTGGGGGTGAACATGTCCCGGGGGATCCCGCACTCGTGCATGACCACCCCGGCGTAGAACTCGACGTTGGTGGAGAGGCGGCGCCCGGGCTTCATGGCGGCCAGGACCTCCACCGCGCTGCGCTCCACCTCGGAGGCGAATGCCACGAGCGGCCCGCCCAGGGACCGGGCCACGTCGCGCAGGAACACCGAGCGGGGGTCGTCGGTCTTGTAGACGCGGTGGCCGAAGCCCATGACCCGGTCGCCGCGCTCGACGGCGGCCCGGAGCCACGGTTCGGCCCGCTCGGGCGTGCCGATGTCGTCCAGCATGGCCAGGGCCCGGCTGGGGGCCCCGCCGTGCAGCGGCCCCGACAGGGCCCCGACGGCCCCGCACACGGCGGCGGCCAGGTCGGCCCCGGTCGAGGTGATGACCCGGGCCGTGAAGGTCGAGGCGTTGAAGCCGTGGTCGATGGTGAGGATCTGGTACTGCTCCACCGCCCGGGCCCGGACGGGGTCGGGCTCGGCCCCGGTCACCATCCACAGGTAATTGGCGGCCGCCCCCAGGTCGGGACGGGGCGCCGGCGCCGTCCGCCCCTGGGCCAGGGCGTGGGCGGCGGCCAGGAGGGTCGGCACCACGGCGCACAGCCGCAGGGCCTGGGCCCGCAGCTCGCCCGCCTCGAGGTCCAGGCTGGGACGCCACCCGAGCTCGGCCCCGAGGAGCGAGACGGCGGTGCGCAGCACCTCGAGGGGCGAGCCCGCCCGCGCCAGGTCGGGCAGGACGGCGGCCACCCCGGGGGGCACCTCCCGCAGGGGGACGAGCTCCCGGGCGAAGCGGCCGGCCTCGGCCGCGTCGGGCAGCCGCCCCTCGAAGAGGAGGAACCACACGTCCTCGAGGGAGCGGCGCTCGGCCAGCTCCACCGCCGAGTACTGGCGGTAGTGGAAGAAGCCCTCCTCCCCCCGGACGTCGCCGATGGCGGTCTCGGCCGCCACCACCCCTTCCAGCCCGGCCGGGACGTCGGCGGCGGGCTCGCCGGCGGGGCGGAGCCGGGCCACCCCCATGAGGTCGCGCCACGACACCACCCCCACCAGGTCCCCGCCGTCCACCACGGGGAGGTGGCGGTAGCCGTGGCGGGCCAGGCTGGACCAGGCCGCCTCGGCCTCCTCCTCGGGCCCGAGGACGTGGGGGTTGGCGGTCATCCACCCGTCGACCACCTCGCCCCCGGGGGCGGCGGCCGACGCCGTGGCCCGGAGCAGGTCGCGCTCGGTGAGGATCCCGGCCACCTTGCCCTCGGCCGTGACGATGACCGACCCCGTGACGGCGTCCCGCATGCGGCGGGCCGCCTCCTCCAGGGAGGTGCCCACGGGGCAGGTCACCGCCGGCGATGACATCAGGTCGCCCACCAGGGTGCGCATGGCCCGCCTCGCTCTCTTCCGGTCTCCTCCCGCCATCATGGGCCCCGCGGCGGCTGTTGTAAACGTTGATCAAGTCAATGTGCTAGGCAGGGCTGGATGGTCGACCGGGTTCTGCGCAGCGGGGAGGCGGCCCGGCGCCTGGGGGTCAAGGTCCCCACCCTGTACGCCTACGTGAGCCGGGGCCTGCTCCCCTCCCACCCCGCTCCCGACGGGCGCCACAGCCTCTTCCTTGCCGACGACGTCGAGGCCCTGGCCCGCCGGTCGCGGGGCGGGCGGCGCACCGAGACCCGCCTGGCCACGGTGACCACCTCGACCACCCAGCTGGGCGAGGACGGCCCCCGCTACCGGGGACGGCGGGCCACCGAGCTGGCCCGCACCCACCCCTACGAGGCCGTGGCCGAGCTGCTGTGGGAGGGCACCGGGGCCGCCGTCCCGTGGCCGGCCCTGGACCTGTCGCCGCCGCCGTCCCTGGCCGCCGCCGACCGCCTCCCCTGGGCCGTCCTCATGGCCGGGTCCGGCGACCCCCTGCGGGGAGATCTGCGCCCCGACGCCGTGCGGACCGTGGCCCGGGGCCTGGTGGCCACCCTGGTGGCGGTGCTCCCCGGGGCGTCCCGGCCGGTGGCGCCCCTGGTCCTGGACGGTCGGCGGATCGACCACAGCGTGGCCGCCGCCCTGGCCGCCCGCCTCGTCCCCGTCCCCGGCACGGGCGCGGCCGGCGCCGTGAACGCCGCCCTGGTGCTGCTGGCCGACCACGAGCTGGCCGCCTCGACCCTGGCCGTGCGGGTGGCGGCCTCGGCCCGGGCCGACCCCTACGACGCCGTGGCCGCCGGCATGGCCGTCATGGGCGGTCCCCTCCACGGCGGGGCCTCGGCCCTGGCCTACGCCCTCCTGGGCGAGGCCCACGACCACGGCCCGGCCCCGGCCCTGGGGGACCGCCTGCGCTGGGGGGGCCTGGTCCCGGGCTTCGGCCACACCGTCTACCGCGGCCCCGATCCCCGCTTCGTCGTCCTGCACCAGGTGGTCGACGACCTCGGCTCGGGCGAGTGGGGCGCCGTCCTGGAGGCCGTGGTGACCCTGGCCCGGGAGCGGGAGCTCCCCCCGCCCAACGTGGACCTGGGGCTCGCCGCCCTGGCCCGCGCCACGGGGATGGAGGCGGGGGCGGGGCGCACCATCTTCACCGTCGCCCGCGTGGCGGGGTGGGTGGCCCACTACCTGGAGGAGCTCGACGAGCGCCCCCTGCGCTACCGGGCCCGCGCCGTCTACGCCGGTGGGGGGTGAGGCGTCCCGGTTCGCACCGGCCCCCGGTGGGGTCGTGGGCCTGGCGTGCCGGACGCGACGGCGCCCGCCTCCAGGACGGGGCGGGCGTCGCGGCCTCTGTTGTCGCGTCCCGGAGGAGCGGGTGGGACCCCCGACCGGCTCGAAACGCCGTGGTTTGTGCGACTGGACCGACCGCAGCCGGTCGATGGTCGTCAGGGTGTCGGGGTACGGTCCCGACGGGTCGGCGTCACACCGATCCACTGCCCGGTTCCGCTGAGGCGCTCACCTAAGGCCCAGTGACCCACGGTGCTCCACCCCCTCCCTGCGCTCGCGTGGCGGGGCCTTCTGCGTCCATGGTGCTCCCCGCCGCCCCCGACGACCAGAGGCGAAAGGCCCGGCCGCGGCGCCTAGTGCACCCCGGGGGGTGGCGGGGGCGGGGGCGGAGGGGGAGCCCCCTCGGTCTCGTCGTCGCGGTCCGAGACCGACCACAGCTCGGGCTGGACCCGGCCGTGCACCCCGTTCGGGCCGGCACCGTTGCCGAGCACGCCCCGGATGCTGTCGACGATCCCGGTGAACTCCATGGGCACCACGATCTTGGTGGCGGGCGACATGCCGACCTGCTTGAGGGTCTCGAGGTACTGCAGCTGCATGGTGTTGCCGTCCAGGGTGTGGGCCACGGCCATGATCTTGTCCAGGCCGGCGGCCAGACCCTCGGCCCGCAGCACGTTGGACTGGCGGTCGCCCTCGGCCGCCAGGATGGCGGCCTGCTTGGTGCCCTCGGCCAGCGTGATGGCGGCCTGCTTCTGACCCTCGGCCTCGGTGACGGCGGCCCGGCGGGTGCGCTCGGCCGACATCTGGCGGGTCATGGCCTCGAGGACGCCGGGCGGGGGGTTCACCTCCCGCACCTCGACCGTGGTGACCTTCACCCCCCAGCGCTCGGTGATCTCGTCCAGCCGGACCCGCAGCGAGGCGTTCATCTCCTCCCGTTTGGAGAGGACGTCGTCGAGGGCGGTGTCGCCCACCACGCTGCGCAGGGTGGTGGCGGCCACGTTGAGGGCGGCGGCGGCGAAGTTCTGCACCTTGAGCACGGACATGGCGGGGTCCACCACCTTGTAGAAGATGATGAAGTCGATGGAGATGGCGGCGTTGTCCTTGGTGATGGCCGTCTGGTGGGGGATCTCCAGGAACTGCTCGCGCAGGTCCACCGTGGTGACGCGGTCGGTGATGGGGTTGATGAGCACCATGCCCGGGCCCCGGGTCCCCACGGCACGGCCCAGCCGGAACAGGACCAGTCGCTGATACTCCCGCACGATGCGGAGGGACCAGCCCACCACGAGGAGGACGGCCAGGACGACGACGGCCACGACGATGCCGATGATCACAGGTGCTGCCTTTCCTCGTCGGTGCCCGCCGCCGTCCCGGCGGCGGGTTCGCTGGTGCGGGGGAGGGGGCTCGGGGGGGCCTCGTCGGCCGCCTCGTCGGGCTCGCCCCACACCTCGAGGCGGACGCGGTCGGCCCCGATGACCTGGACCCGGCCCCCGGCCGGCACGGTGCCGTTGAGCGACACGGCCGACCAGTCCTCACCGCCGACCCGGACGATGCCCTGGGGCCCGAGCTCCCCCACGGCCACCCCTTCGGCGCCCTCGAGGGAGAGGAGGCGGTGCCCCACCGTGCCCGCCCCCCGGGCCCGCAGGCCCCGCCACGCCAGGACGCCCACGCCGGCCGACAGGACGATGTCCAGGCCGAGCAGGAGGGAGAGCACGGGGACCGAGTCCCCGTCGGCCACCATGACGGCGAGCCACACGGCGGCCACCACCCCGAGGACACCGGCGGCCAGGTGGAGGTGGGGACCGGCGTGGAAGCCGAGGATGGTCGCCAGGACCACCAGGCCGAGCAGGACTCCGGCGATCGCCCACATGCGCGCCTCCTTGGCCGGCTGCGCTGCCCTCCATGCTATCCGCAACCCCCTCTCAGTCCTTTGCCAGTTTGGTTCCGTACGCTCGGCCGGTCGGCGGGACGGCGGATCGGACCCTGCCCCCCGGCGCGGAGCCGGGTGGTACGGCATAATCGGGCGGGGGGGACGGGACGTGATGGGGACACACGACCACAGCACGGGGTGCTCGCCCCACGCCATGCGCATGTGGCGCTGGCTGTCGTTCGACCCCCCCATCCGGGACCCCGGGGCGCGGGGGTGCGGGCGCCGGGAGCTGTCCTGCTCGATGTGCCGCTGCACCCTGGGGTCGACCGACGACCCCTTCGAGGGCTTCCTCATGGCCTGGCGCCACCGGCGGGCCCTGCGGGGACAGCCTCGCGTGGGCGCCGCCCCGAGCTGAGCCCACCCGGCTCGCTGGCTACGCTGCCCGCCATCGTCTCCCTCGACAGCGCGCCCGGGTCCCCCCCGCCCACGGTGCCCGCCCCGGGCCGTCCCGTGCTGCGGGGCTGGCTCCACCTGGTCGCCTTCCTCGCCGTCCTGGTGGCCGGGCCCCTGCTCGCCGCCCACGGGAGGACCGACGGGCAGCGCGCCGCCCTGGCCGTCTACGCCGCCGCCCTGGCCGCCCTGTTCGGGGTGAGCGCCGCCTTCCACCGGGTGCGGTGGGGACCGGCCGGGCGCCGGCGCATGCGCCGGGCCGATCACGCCACCATCTTCGTGGGCATCGCCGGCAGCTACACCGCCGTGGCCGGCCTGGCCCTGCACGGCTGGGCCCGGGTCCTCGTCCTGAGCCTGGTGTGGGGGGGCGGGGCGGTGGGGGTCACGGTGCGCCAGCTGTGGCTCGACGCCCCCAAGTGGGCCGTGGCCGTGCCCTACGTGGTGGTGGGGTGGTGCGCCCTCGCCGTCGTCCCCCAGCTCGTGCGGGGGCTGGGGGGTGCGGGCTTCGGCCTCGTGGTGGCGGGCGGGGCCTGCTACACGGTCGGCGCCCTCGTCTACGCCCGGCGGCGTCCCGACCCCGTGCCCGGTGTCTTCGGCTACCACGAGGTGTTCCACGCCCTGACCGTGGTGGGGGCGTCGCTGCACTTCGTCGCCATCGCCTGCTACGCCCTGCCCAGGTCCTGAGCGGGCCGGGCCGCGGTAACGTCGCAGCCCGGAGGGGGCCACCAGCGACGCCGGCGCCACGTCGGCGCGGCCGGGGGTGGTCCGGACGGCGAGCGAAGGGACCGGGACGTGGCGACCCAGCGTGCGGACACCACCGAGGCGGTGGCGTGGATGGTGGACCGGGCCCGCATCCGGGAGCTCACGGCCCGCTACAACCGCTGCTTCGACGACGGCGACCCCGAGGGCTACGCCGCCACCTTCACCGAGGACGGGGTGATGGAGGTGGTGGGGGGCCCGGTCACCGCCGGACGGGCCGCCCTGGCCGAGATGGTGCGCCACACCCCCCGCGGCATCGTCCACGTCACGGTGGACGCCCTCGTCGAGGTCGACGGGGACCGGGCCGTCCAGGACGTCACCCTCCTGGTGGTGCAGCGCCCACCGGACGGCGCCCCCCGGGCCGAGCGGCGGTCCCGCCTGGAGCGCTCCGGCCGCTACCGCGACGAGCTTGTGCGCACCGACGAGGGGTGGCGCTTCGCCCGCCGCACCTGCACCCTCGACGGCGGCCTGTGAGCAGACGGGGGCGCAGACCATGACCACCCTGCTCACCGACCACCTGCGGGCCATGGCCGGGGCCTTCCCCGACGAGGTCGCCTACCGCGTCGTCGACGGCGGCCACATGACCTTCGCCCAGTGGGAGGCCGAGTCCAACCGCCTGGGCCGCGGCCTCCAGGCCCTGGGCGTGGCCAAGGGCGACCGGGTCTCGATCTACCTGCGGGCCGAGGAGGCCCTGCGCTGGATGGTGGCCTACGCCGCCGTCCACAAGGCGGGGGCGGTGGCCGTCCCCACCAACACCCGGCTGGCCGACGCCGAGCTCGAGCGGCTCCTGACCCACGCCGGGGTGCGGGCCGTGCTCACCGACGACGAGCTCGCCCCCCTGGCCCGGCAGGTGGCGGGGGCGGTGCCCAGCGCCGAGCACGTCCTGTGCGCCCCACCCCCCGAGGAGAGCGGGGACCCGGCGTGGTCGTGGGGGGCGGCGGGGGCCGACGACGCCGGCACGTTCCAGGTCGAGCTGTCGGGGGACGACCTGGCCGACATCCTCTACACCTCGGGCACCACCGGGCTCCCCAAGGGCGTGGCCGTCCGCCACCGCAACGTGGCCCTCATCCCCGGGGCCCCCAACCCCACCTTCTCGGGCCAGCACTGGCTGCACGCCAGCCCCCTGTTCACCTTCGCCGGGATCGGCTTCATCTACAACCCCATGCAGCTGGGCCTGTCCGGGGTGTACCAGCCCCGCTTCGACGCCGGGCGCTGGCTCGAGGTGGTGGACGAGCTGCGGCCCCAGTTCGTCTTCCTGGTGCCGTCCATGGCCCAGCTCATCGTGGCCCATCCCGCCTTCGCCACGGCCGACCTCTCCTCCATCGCCATCTGCGCCATCGGGAGCGCCCCCCTGGCCCCGGCCACGCTGCGGGCCCTGCAGGAGCGCATGCCGGAGGCCTCGGTCTCCAACAGCTACGGCATGACCGAGGCCGGCCCCGCCTTCTGCTCCATGCCCAAGGGCGAGTCCCTCCGGCGCATCGGGTCGGTGGGCCAGCCCGTGCCCCCCCTCGAGGTCCGCATCGTCGACGACGCCGGGGCCGAGGTGCCCACGGGCGAGGTGGGCGAGGCCGTCCTGCGCATGGCCGGGCGCCAGCGCGAGTACTACCGCAACGACGACGCCACCGCCGGCACCTGGCGCGACGGCTGGCTCTACAGCGGCGACCTGGCCCGCCTGGACGAGGACGGCTTCCTCTACATCGTGGGCCGCAAGAAGGACGTCATCATCCGGGGGGGCAACAACATCCACGCCATGGACGTGGAGTCGGTGCTCCTCGAGCACCCCGAGGTGGTCGAGGCGGCCGTGGTGGGCGTCCCCCACGCCGTGCTGGGCGAGGACGTCGCCGCCGTGGTGGTGCTGGCCCCCGGGGCCACCGTGACCCCCGAGGAGCTGCACCGGCACTGTGCCGCCGTGCTGGCCGACTACAAGGTGCCCCGGCGCATCGCGGTGGCGGCCGAGCTGCCCCGCAACGCCACCGGCAAGGTGCTCAAGGCCCAGCTGCGCGACCAGCTCACCGCCCCTGCGGGGTAGGGGGCGGCGTCAGCCCTCCCCGCCGTCGCGCACCGCCCCCACCATGCGGCCACAGCGCCGGCACCAGGCCACGGGGGCGTGGGGCTCGGCCGGATGGACGAGCGCACCGCACCCGGTGCAGCGCCAGATGACGGGCGACTGCGTCTCGTCCCGGACCCCGGGGCGACCGCTCTGCGACAGCCTCACGTCGACACCGTCCTCCCGCCACCGTTGCCGACCCGGCCCCCCGGTGCTCCGCCCGCACCTTACCGCGACGGCCCGGCGACGCGTCACGCCGGCGCGCCGGCGACGCGTCACGGCGCGGGGCGCTCCCAGCCGGGCGACGGCGTCGCACCGGATCCGTCGGCTGCGGCGGCGTCGTCGCGGCCCGCCCCCACCATGCGCTCGTGGCGATGGCGGATGTCCTCGAGGTCGTTGCGCTCGTGCACCGTGGCCTCGGCCAGGCGCAGGACCATGTCGGCCTGGCGGACCAGGGTGCGGCGCTGGTCGTCGGAGACGACGTGGCCGGCGATCGAATGCAGGGCGTCGAGGAGGCGGATGAGCACGGCCGGCATCCCCCCCGCCGCCTGGCGGACCTTGTCGAAGGCGCGGTTGACCATGCGGGGGTAGGAGGGGTCGGACTCGATGAGGCGCACGGCGCCGAGGCTGTCGCGGTAGACGCCCTCCACGAGCGGTCGGCTCGAGACCCGGCTCAGGCCGGCCGAGAGCCAGTCGATACAGGTCAGGGCGGTGAAGGTGTCGTTCACGGCCGGCGACAGGGCCCGGATGGCGATCTCGGCCAGCTGGTCGATGGCGAAGACGGGGTCCTGCATGAGCGTGCGGTGCGGGCCCGTCACGTGGGCCTCGGCCAGGGCCGCCGCCACCTGGGGGGCCGCCCCACCGGGCCACACCGTCGCCAGGGGCCGACCCTCCACCAGGAAGTGGCCGGGGCGGTGGTTGAGCCGCACCACGGCGTCGAGGCGCTGGGCGATGGTCACGAGCTGGGCGTAGCCCACGAACTGCAGGTAGCCGCTCACCCGTGCCGGGACCGCCGCACCGCGCTGCTCGAGGACGGCCAGCAGCTCGGACACCGAGCGCCCCGCCGGCTCCGAGCGGGTCGGGGCGGCCC
>DATJOV010000157.1:0-5347 GCA_035506735.1 Acidimicrobiales bacterium
CGGCCAGGACGAGGCGGCCCTCGGCGTCGGTGTTGAGGACCTCGATGGTGAGCCCGTTGCGGACGGTGAGCACGTCCCCCGGCTTGGTGGCCCGGCCCCCGGGCATGTTCTCGGTGGCGGGGACGATGGCCGTGACCTTGACCCGCACCCCGAGGTCGCCACAGGCGCTGACGGCGGAGAGGACGGCGGCGGCACCGCTCATGTCGGTCTTCATGGTCGTCATCCCGTCCGGCGTCTTGAGGGAGAGGCCGCCGGAGTCGAAGGTGATGCCCTTGCCCACCAGCACCACGTGGGGGACGTGGCCGTCGACCTCGACCGGGTCGGCGGGCTCGTAGGCGGCGCGCACCAGCCGGGGGGGCTCGGCCGAGCCCCGGGCCACGCCGAGGAGACCGCCGAGGCGCTCGGCCGCGATCCGCTCCTCGTCCCACACCTCGAGGGTGACCCCGGGGCGCCCCGCCACCTCGGCCTCGGCCACGGCCGCCAGGCGGGCCGGGGTCATCGAGCTGGGCGGCTCGTTGACGAGATCGCGCGCCAGCAGGACGGCCCGGCCCACCGCCGACCCCCGCCGCACCCCTGCGGCGGCCGCGTCCGTGGCGGCGTCGTCGAATCCCGCCCCACCGAGGACGAGGGCGTCGGGGCCGCGCCGCTCGTCGGCGCTCTTGTGGGTGACGAAGCGGTAGGCGGCCAGGATGGCCCCCTCGGTGGCGGCCTGGACCGCCCGCACCTGGTCCCCGGGGGGCAGGGGGCGCCCGTCCGGGGCGCGCCGGGGTGCCAGGACCAGCAGGGCCGTCCCGCCCGTGCCCGCCGCCCGCACCAGCTCGGCCGCGGCCCGGCGCGTGGCCTCGAGGCCCCCGGTCCGGGCCGGTCCGGTGCCCACGAAGACGACGGCCGGCCCGGTGGCCCCGGTCCCGGGGACCACCAGGGTCTGGCCCACCTTGCCGGTGAAGGCCCGCCGCTCGGCCTGGGTGGCGTCCAGGGCCGTCACCACCCGGGGACCGGCCGGCCCCAGCTCCACGGCGTCGGGGATCCCCGGCGCCAGGGCGGGACCCCCGTCCCCGCTCACGACGGGCACGCCGACGGCCACGAAGGGACCCGAGCGCAGGCCCTCGAGGGCGGCGGGGTCCGCCACGTCGGCCCAGTGGACGGGGAGGGGGGGCGTGGGCGTGAAGGCGGGCTCCGGGCTCATCGGCCGCCGTCCTGGCGCGGTGAGGGGGCGGAGGCCGGCCCGTGGGCGCGGGCCGCCACGTGCTCGGTCTCCTGCCAGCGGGCCAGCATCCACAGCAGGTCGGAGAGACGGTTGAGGTAGCGCCCCACGGCGGAGTCCGGTGCGGGCGGCGAGGCGCTCGCAGCGCGCTCGGCCCGGCGCACCACGGTGCGGGCCACGTCGAGGGCGGCCGAGACGCGGTTCCCGCCGGGGAGGACGAACTCGGTGGGCATGGCGAAGCGCGTGGCCACGTCGTCGATGCGCCCTTCCAGGGCCCCCACCATCGCGCTCGTCACGGCCGAGACCCCCGGGGTGAGCTTGGCCCGGTTGGCCGGTGCCGTGGCCACCTCGGCCATGAGGACGTAGAGATCCCGCTCGATGTCGAGGAGGACGCCGTCGAGCTCCGACCCCGGCACCGCCTCCGCCCGGGCCAGGCCCAGCATGGCCTGGGCCTCGTCCACGTCCCCGTTGACCTCGATGGCAGGAGCGTGCTTGGGCACGCGACCGCCGTAGAGCAGTCCCGTCGTGCCGTCGTCACCCCTGCGGGTGTAGATGCGCACCACGGCCCCGGATGCTAGCGGGGGGCCTCGGCGCCCCTTCCCGCCCCCGTCGTCGGGGCCCGGGCCCACGAGCTCGGGCGTGAGAGGGCCGTGGCGGCCCGTAGACTGGGCCGATCGTGGAACTGGACAGGGGATCCTCGGGCGGGGCGGGGCCCGCCCACGAGGGGGGGCGGGCGGGCGGGCTGCCCGCCGTGCTGGCGCTCGAGGCCCTCCCCGTCGACGCCCCCGGGGCCGCCTATCTGGAGGCGGTCCGCCACCGGGTGGTGGTCTTCGACGGGGCCATGGGCACGAGCCTCCAGCTGGCCGACCTGAGCGCCGAGGACTTCGGCGGCCCCGCCCTCGAGGGGTGCAACGAGGCCCTGGTCCTCACCCGGCCCGAGGTGGTGGGAGGGGTCCACCGGGCCTTCCTCGACGCCGGGGTGGACGTGGTCGAGACCGACGCCTTCGGCGCCTTCGGGGTGGTCCTGGCCGAGTACGGCTTGCAGGACCGGGTGGAGGAGATCAACCTGGCGGCGGCGCGCATCGCCCGCAGCGCCGTGGACGACGCCGTGGCCGCCGACGGCCGGCCCCGGTGGGTGGCGGGCAACCTCGGCCCCGGGACCCGCTTCCCCACCCTGGGGCAGATCCCCTACGTCGAGCTGCGCCACGCCTACCAGGAGCAGGCGGCCGCCCTCCTGGCCGGGGGCGTGGACCTCCTCCTGGTCGAGACGGTCTACGACCTGCTCCAGGCCAAGGCCGCCATCAACGCCTGCAAGCGGGCCATGGTGGCGGCCGGCCGCCGGGTCCCGCTCCAGGTCCAGGTCACCATCGAGCTGACCGGCCGCATGCTCCCGGGCACCGAGATCGGGGCGGCGCTGTGCGCCCTCGACCCCATGCGCCCCGACGTCATCGGGCTCAACTGCGCCACGGGCCCGGCCGAGATGGGCGAGGCCGTGCGCTACCTGTCCCAGCACGCCCGGGTCCCCATCGCCACCCAGCCCAACGCCGGGCTGCCGTCGGTGGTGGACGGCAAGATGCACTACGACCTCACCCCCGAGCAGCTCGCCGACCACCTCGAGCGCTTCGTCACCGAGTCGGGGGTGAGCGTGATCGGGGGGTGCTGCGGCACCACCCCGGCCCACCTGGCCGCCGTGGTGCAGCGTTGCCGCGACCTCGTCCCCGCCCCCCGCCACCCCGAGCACGAGCCGGGGGCCGCCTCCATCTACAGCAACGTCGCCTTCCACCAGGAGACCTCCTTCCTGGTGGTGGGGGAGCGCACCAACGCCAACGGGTCCAAGAAGTTCCGGGAGGCCATGCTGGCCGCCGACTGGGACACCACCGTGGCCATGGCCCGGGACCAGGTGAAGGAAGGCGCCCACGTGCTCGACGTGTGCGTCGACTACACCGGGGCCGACGGCGTGGCCGACATGACCGAGGTGGCCAGCCGCCTGGCCACCCAGGCCAGCGTCCCCCTCATGGTCGACTCCACCGAAGCACCGGTGGTGGAGGCCGCCCTCATGTGGATCGGGGGGCGTCCCATCCTCAACTCCGTCAACCTCGAGGAGGGCGACGACCCCGGCACCCGCCTCGACCGCTTCCTCACCCTGGCCCGGGAGTACGGGGCGGCCGTGGTGTGCACCTGCATCGACACCGAGGGCCAGGCCCGCACGGCGGAGTGGAAGCTGCGCGCCGCCCGGGCCATCCACGACGTCGCCGTGGGCCGCTACGGCCTCGAGCCCTCCGACCTCATCTTCGACCCCCTCGTCCTCCCCCTCTCGACCGGCATGGAGGAGAGCCGGCGCGACGGCATCGAGACCATCGAGGGCACCGAGCGCATCAAGGCCGAGCTCCCCGGGGTCTTCACCCTGGTGGGCCTGTCCAACGTCTCGTTCGGGCTGAGCCCGGCCGCCCGGCACGTGCTCAACTCCATGTTCCTCCACGAGCTCGTCGAGCACGGCCTCGACGCCGCCATCGTCCACGCCGCCCGCATCATGCCGCTGTCGAAGATCGACGAGCGGGCCCGGGCCGTGTGCCTCGACCTCATCTACGACCGCCGGCGCGAGGGCTACGACCCCCTCCAGGAGCTCCTGGCCATCTTCGAGGGCGTGACCACGACGGCCGTGGCCACCGAGGACCGCTCGGGGTGGCCGGTGGAGCGCCGCCTCGAGCAGCGCATCATCGACGGCGACCGCAACGGGCTGGACGACGACCTGGCCGAGGCCATGGACGACGGGCACGCCCCCCTCACCATCGTCAACGACTTCCTCCTGGCCGGGATGAAGACGGTGGGGGACCTCTTTGCCACGGGCGAGATGCAGCTCCCCTTCGTCCTGCAGTCGGCCGAGACCATGAAGGCCGCCGTCTCCTACCTCGAGCCCTACATGGAGAAGTCGGACCAGGGGGGCAAGGGCAAGGTGGTGCTGGCCACCGTCAAGGGCGACGTCCACGACATCGGGAAGAACCTCGTCGACATCATCCTCACCAACAACGGCTACGAGGTGGTCAACCTCGGCACCAAGGTGGGGATCGCCGAGATGCTCCAGGCCGTCGAGGAGCACAAGGCCGACGCCATCGGGATGAGCGGGCTGCTGGTGAAGTCCACCCTCATCATGCGCGAGAACCTCGAGGAGATGAACACCCGCAAGCTGGCCTCGGTGCCGGTGCTCCTCGGCGGGGCCGCCCTCACCCGCACCTACGTCGAGCGCGACCTGCGCCAGGTCTACGAGGGGCGCCTCTTCTACGGCAAGGACGCCTTCGAGGGACTCCACACCATGGACCGGCTCATGGAGCTCAAGCGCACCGGGGAGGAGGACCCCGACTACGGACGGGCCCTGGGGGGCCGCACCCTGCCCCCCCGCAAGAGCCAGCAGGCCGCCGAGGAGGGACCCGTCCCGGACCGGGCCCCCGGCGTGGCCGGCGACAACCCGGTGTTCACCCCCCCCTTCCTGGGGTCCCGGGTGGCCAAGGGCATCCCCCTCGACGACATCTCCTCCTACCTCAACCTCACCGCCCTCTTCCGCAACCAGTGGGGCTACCGGCCCGACAAGAGCATCGGGGAGACCGACGAGGAGTTCAAGGAGCGCATCGGGGCCGAGCTGCGGGAGGAGCTCGACAAGGCCAAGGCGAGGGACCTGCTCGTCCCCCAGGTGGTGTGGGGGTACTTCGCCGCCAACGCCGAGGGCGACGACCTGGTGCTGTTCACCGACGAGACCCGGTCGACCGAGCTCACCCGGTTCACGTTCCCGCGCCAGCGCAAGGACCCGTGGCTCTGCATCGCCGACTTCTTCCGCCCCGTCGCCTCGGGCGAACCGGACTACGCCGCCTTCCACCTGGTGACGATGGGGCCCCGCGCCGCCGAGGAGGCCGCCCGGCTCAAAGAGCGCGAGTACGTCAGCTATCTCAAGCTGCACGGGCTCGGCGTGGAGATGGCCGAGGCCCTGGCCGAGTACTGGCACCATCGGATCCGCCAGGAGTGGGGCTTCGCCGACGAGGACGGCCCCAGCCTGGCCGGGCTGTTCCGCCAGCAGTACCGGGGGGGGCGCTACTCCTGGGGCTACCCGGCCTGCCCCGATCTCGAGGACAACGCCAAGGTGGCGCGCATCCT
>DATJOV010000158.1:0-3954 GCA_035506735.1 Acidimicrobiales bacterium
CGGGCGCCGGGGCCCCGGCGGCGGGCGTGGCGACGGCCCGTGGTCCGGGGCCTTCCACGGGCCGGGCCGCGGCGGCGCCGGCCACTGACCCCGGCGCCTCCCGTCGGGGCGATGGCGGCGGGCCGGGATGGGTAGGGTGCGGGTCATGGACGAGACCCGGGCCAGGCAGCTCCTTTCGGACGAGCGGGTGCGGGTGGTGTCGGCGCTGTCGGACGTGACCTCGGACGCGCTCGACGACCGCGCCGCCGAGCAGGACACCGGGGACATCGCCGATCCGGCCTCCTCCCTCACCGACGAGAGCGCCGACGACCAGGTCGGGGAGCTCCTGCGCCAGCGCCTGGCCGCCCTGGACCGGGCCGAGGAGCGCCTGGCGGCGGGGACCTACGGCCGGTCGGTGCGCAGCGGCCGCCCCATTCCCGACGAGCGCCTCGAAGCCGATCCCGCCGCCGAGCTGACGGTGGACGAGGCCGGCTGACGCCGGGGGCTAGGAGCCGGCCCGGACGGGGCGGCGCTCACCGGCGGGCCGGCTGGGCCACCAGAACCTCGCCCCCAGGTCGGCGATGAGCATGGGGACGAGGATGGTCCGCACCAGGAAGGTGTCGGCCAGGACGCCGATGGCGACCACGATGCCGATCTCGCGCGAGGCCACGATGGGGAGGATGGCCAGGACCGAGAACGTCCCGGCCAGGATGATCCCGGCCGAGGTGAGCACGCTCCCCGTGCTGGCCACGCCGGCGTCGACGCCGGCCGTCGGCCCCCGGCGCAGGACCTCCTCGCGCACGCGCGTCAGGAGGAAGATGTTGTAGTCCACCCCCAGGGCCACCAGGAACACGAAGGTCAGGAGGGGGACGGTGGGATCGGTGCCGGGCAGGTGGAGGAGCGGGACCACCACCGCCGAGGACAGACCCAGGGCGGCGCCGAAGGTGGCCACCACCGTCACCACGACGAGGAGCGGGCCGACGATGGCCCGCAGGAGGATCCACAGGACCACGAGCACCACGGCCAGGACGGCGGGCACGATCAGCACCGTGTCGTGGTGCGAGGCGATGGCGGTGTCGAGGTCCTCGGCCGTCTGGCCGCCGATCACGACGTGGTCGCCGGCGACGGCCGAGGCGGCGTCGCGCAGCTCCCGGACGGCGTCGAATCCGGTGGTGCCGTTGGGGTTGACGGACAGGACGAGATCGAAGCGGGCCATGCCCGCCGCCCGTTCCGGCGGTCCCAGGGCGGCGGTGACCCGCTGGTGCGCCAGGGCGCGCTGCACGGCGGGCAGGAGGCGGGCCTCGGTCACCACCACGTCCACGGGCGACACCTCACCGGCGGGGAAGTTCCCCTCCAGCAGCTTGTAGCCCTCGACCGACTGCGAGCTGGGGGGCAGCTCGCTCAGCGAGGTCACGTTGGTGTTGACGGTGAGCACCGCCACCGCCGCCCCGCCCAGGATGACGAAGCCGGCGATCCAGACGGGCCGCTGCCCCTTGCTCACGAGGCGGCCCAGGGCGGCCCAAGGACCCCGCTGGACGAACTCGGGGGCGTGGCGGGGGACGGAGGGCCAGAACACGCCCCGTCCCATGACGAGGAGGAAGGCGGGATAGGCGGCCAGGATGGTGAAGGCGGCCGAGAGGACCCCCACCACCCCCACGATGCCGAACCCCGAGGTCAGGCTGAGCGTGGCCGGGAGCAGGCACGCCAGCGTGGCGGCCACCGTGAGGGACGAGGCCACGATGGCGGGGGCGGCCCGGCGCCAGGCGATGATCATGGCCCGGCGGTGCTCGTCGTGGCGCCGCAGCTCCTCGCGGTAGCGGGCCGTGAGGAGCAGGGCGTAGTCGGTGCCGGCGCCGAAGACGATCACGGTCACGAGCGCCGTGCTCTGGCCGTTCACGGTGAGGCCGGTGCGGCCCAGGGCGTAGATGACGGCCTCGGCGATGGCCTCGGCGATGCCCACGCACGCCAGGGGCACGATCCACAGCACGGGGCTGCGGTAGGTGAGGGCGAGCAGCACCATCACCAGGCCCGCCGTCGCCACCAGGAGGAGGTCGTCGGCCCCCGAGAAGGCCCCGAGCAGGTCGGCCTGGATGGCGGCCTGGCCGCTCACCCGGATCTCCAGCCCGCCGCTGCCCGTGCCCAGCGCCGCCCGCATGGCGGTCACCGTGCGCAGGACGGCGTCCTCCTGGCCCGGCACGGCCACGCTCATCACCGCCACCTTGCCGTTGCTCGAGCGGGCCAGCGGGGAGGGGGCGCCGATGGCGCCTCGCAGTCTGGTCACCAGCCGGCGTCCGGCGCCCTCGGCCCGGGTCACGTCGCGGGGGCTCAGCCCCGACGATCGGTAGAAGACGACCTCGGCGTCGAGGGTCCGGCCCGAGGGGAAGACGCGGTCGAGCTCCACGGCCCGGGTCGAGGGGGCCCCGGCGGGGAGGTACTCCGTGAGCCGGCTGGACTCGACGGAGCCGATCCTGGTGGCGAAGGGAACGGCTGCGGCCACCACCGCCAGCCACACCGCCACCCCGATCCAGCTGGCCAGCGGCCCGGTCACGAGGAGGGCGAGCCGGGCCGCCTGGCGCTCGAGGCGGTCCCGGGCCGTGGCCATCACGGGCTCAGCATGGCACGGGCGGCCCGCCGCCTGGCCCCGGAGAGGCCGGCGCCGGTGGTGCTACCCTCACGGCACGTGAGGGGGGCCGTGCCACGGCACCCCGGCCACAGCGGGGGTGGTCCGATGACGGGTGGGACGACGTTCGGCGCGACGAGGCCACGGAGGTCGGGCGCCACGGCACGATGGGCCACGGTCCCGGTGGTGGCGGTGATGACCCTGGTGGTCGGGGCGGGCCCGGCCATGGCGGCCGGGGGGCGCCACGCCGGCCACACCCAACAGCCCGCCTTCGACGCCCCGACCGCCATCGTGGCCAACGGCGCCGACCTGTTCGTGGCCAACGGCGCCGACAACACCGTCACCGAGGTCAGCGCCGCCACGGGCGCACGGTTGCACACCGTCTCGGCCCGGCGCTTCGGCCTCGACCACCCTGCCGCCGAGGCCGTCGTGGACGGCGATCTCTTCGTGGCCAACAGCGCCGGCGATTCGGTGAGCGAGATCAAGACCACCAACCGCCACCACGTGCGCACCATCAAGGGCACGGGGTACGGCTTCTCCGATCCGCTGGCCCTGGCCTCGTACGGCGCCGACCTCTTCGTCCTGAACGGGACGGGGTCGGTGACCGAGGTGGCCACCGCCACCGGCGCCCTGCTGGGGGTGGCCAACGCCGCCGCCGACGGCTTCGACGCCCCCACCGGCATCGACGTGGCCGACGGGCTCGTGTTCGTGGTCGACAGCGGCAGCGACTCGGTCACCGTGCTGCGCGCCGCCACCCGGGCCCTGGTCGCCGTGCTGTCGGGGCCGAGCTTCGCCTTCGCCACCCCGATCGGCGTCACCTTCGACGGCACCGACGTCTGGGTCACCAACCAGGCCGACGAGTCGGTCACCGAGCTCTCGCCCGTCACGCTGCAGGCGCTGAACGTGGTGGTGAGTGGCAACCTTCCCATGGTGGGCCCGATCACCTACGGCGACGGCTACGTCTTCACCGTGAGCCCGCCCGGCTCCTCGCCCATGGTGAGCCAGATCATCCCCTCGAGCGCCACCGTGACGTGGATGATGTGCAACACCAACTACCCCTTCCAGTTCGACAACCCCCAGTCCCTGGCGGTGGACGGCGAGAACCTCTGGGTGGCCAACGAGGGCGGCAACTCGCTGTCGGAGATGGACGCCGACACCGGGGTCTGGATCCGCACCGTCTGATCGAGCCGCCACCCGCGCCGGTTCGGACGCCGCCCGTCAGCCCGGGTTGCCGCTGAACCAGGGCTCGCCCCCCAGGCTCCACACCGACACGTCGGACACGCCCATGTCCTCGACGACCTGGAGCTTGGCGTTCAGGGCGGTGGCGTCGACCACGTCGTAGAAGCTGCCGCCGG
>DATJOV010000159.1:0-7741 GCA_035506735.1 Acidimicrobiales bacterium
CACCTCCTGCGACTCCTTGCCGACGTTGGCGTGCTTGAGGACGTTGAGCCCTTCGGCATACGCGGCCATCACGCCGTACTCGATGCCGTTGTGGACCATCTTGACGAAGTGCCCCGCCCCGTTGGGCCCGCAGTGGAGGTAGCCCTGGGGGGCGGTGCCCCCCCGGGTGCGACCCGGCGTGGGCTCGGCGCTCCCCTCCCCGGGGGCGATGGTCTCGAAGATGGGGTCGAGGTGGGCCACCGGCCCCGGCTCCCCCCCGATCATGAGGCAGTAGCCCCGCTCGAGGCCCCACACCCCCCCGCTGGTCCCGCAGTCGATGTAGTGGATGCCCCGCCCCCGGAGCTGGGCGGCCCGGGCCATGTCGTCGCGGTAGTAGGAGTTGCCGCCGTCGATGACGATGTCGCCCTCCTCCAGGAGTTCGGCCAGCTGGTCCAGGGTCTGCTGGACGATGCCGGCCGGGACCATGATCCACAGGGCGCGGGGGGTGGAGAGGGCGGCCACGAAGTCGGCCAGGGAGCCCGCCCCGGTGACGCCCTTCTCCTTGGCCAGGTCGGCCACGGCGGCGGGGCTCACGTCGTAGACCACGCACTGGTGCCCGTCGCGCGTGAGGCGGCGGACCAGGTTGGCCCCCATGCGCCCCAGCCCGATCATGCCGAGCTGCATCGGTGTGTCGGTGGCCATCGTCGCCGTCTCCTTGGTCACGTCGGTGGCGCGGCCGGGCCGCGCCCGGTCACTGCGCCTTGAGGGCCCGGTAGCGCCGGATGAGGGCGTTGGTCGAGGAGTCGTGGGCCAGGGCCGGCTCCTCGGCCGCTGTCAGCTCGGGCACGATCGCCACGGCCAGCACCTTGCCCAGCTCGACCCCCCACTGGTCGAAGGAGTCGATGTCCCACACCACGCCCTGGGTGAAGACGCTGTGCTCGTACAGGGCCACCAGGGCCCCGAGCAGCCGGGGGGTGAGGACCTCGGCCAGCAGGACGTTGGTGGGGCGGTTGCCCTCCATGACCCGGTGGGGGACCACGTGCTCGGGCGTGCCCTCGGCCCGGACCTCCTCCTCGGTCTTGCCGAAGGCGAGCGCCTGGGCCTGGGCGAAGACGTTGGACGACAGGATGTCGTGGTGGTCCCCCAGCGGGTTGAGGCTCTTGCCGAAGCCGATGAGGTCCACCGGGACGAGCATGGTCCCCTGGTGCAGGAGCTGGTAGAAGCTGTGCTGGCCGTTGGTGCCGGGCTCGCCCCAGTAGACGGCACCGGTGTCGTAGTCGACGCGTGCCCCCTCCAGGGTGACGTGCTTGCCGTTGGACTCCATGGTGAGCTGCTGGAGGTAGGCGGGGAAGCGCTTCAGGTACTGCTCGTAGGGCATGACCCCCGACGTCTGGGCGCCGAAGAAGTCGCGATACCACACGGCCAGCATGCCCAGCAGCACGGGGAGGTTCCCCTCGAGCGGGGCGGTGCGGAAGTGCTCGTCCATGTCGTGGAAGCCGGCCAGCATCTCCCGGAAGTGCTCGGGGCCCACCGCCAGCATGGTGGAGAGCCCGATGGCGGAGTCCATGGAGTACCGGCCCCCCACCCAGTCCCAGAAGCCGAACATGTTGGCGGTGTCGATGCCGAAGGCCGCCACCCGCTCGGCGTTGGTGGAGACGGCCACGAAGTGCTTGGCCACGGCCGACTCGTCGCCCAGCTGCTCGAGGAGCCAGTCCCGGGCCGAGGTGGCGTTGGTGAGGGTCTCGAGGGTGCCGAAGGTCTTGGAGGAGATGATGAACAGGGTCTCCTCGGCCGCCAGGCCGGTGAGGGCCTCGACCAGGTCGGTGGCGTCCACGTTGGAGACGAAGCGGAACTGCAGGTCGCGCCGGGAGTAGTGGCGGAGGGCCTCGTAGGCCATGACCGGTCCCAGGTCCGAGCCGCCGATCCCGACGTTGACGATGTTGCGGATGGGCTTGCCCGTGTGGCCCTTCCAGCGGCCCGAGCGCACCTCGTCGCAGAAGGCCGCCATGGCGTCGAGGACCCCGTGCACCTGGGCCACCACGTCGGTGCCGTCGACCACCAGGGTGGCGTCGGCCGGCATGCGGAGGGCCACGTGCAGCACGGCGCGGTCCTCGGACACGTTGATGTGCTCGCCCGCGAACATGGCCGCCCGTCGCTCCTCGAGCTGTGACTCCCGGGCCAGGGCCAGGAGGAGCTCGATGGTCTCGGCCGTGACCCGGTTCTTGGAGTAGTCGAGGTAGACCCCGGCGCCCTCGGCCACGAAGCGCTCGCCCCGCCCGGCGTCCTCGGCGAAGAGGTCCCGCAGGTGGCGTCCCCGGATCTCCTCGTGGTGCTGTTGCAGCTTGGCGAACGAGGCTCGCTGGCGCAGGGGGGTGGGGGGCACTGATCCTCGGCTTTCGGTGGGCCCGTGGGTGGCAGGGGGGCGGGCGGGGCCTCCGCCGGCGACGTTAGGCGCGTCGGGGCCCGCTCAACAGTCGGACCCCCTGGTCACGCCGCCGTCTGGAGGTCGGAGGTGCAGTACTTGCACCGGGTGGCGCCCACCGGGAGGTCCCCCGACAGGCACCTCGGGCACGTGGCCGTGGGCCCGGGCTCGGCGAAGACCGAGGTGCCCCGGCGGCGCATGTAGCTGCGGTAGGGGACCACCAGCACGAAGTAGATGACGGCCATGAAGACGACGAAGTACACGATGGCGGCGATGAAGGCGCCGAGATCGATGCGCTGGCCGTTGACGGTCCAGCCCAGGCCCTTCCCCGAGGCGCCCCCGCCCCCGGCGGCGTTCACGAGCGGGGTGATCACGCTGTCGGTGAAGGCCTTGATCAGGGTGCTGAACCCCGTGGCCACGACCAGGCCCACGGCGATCACGATGAGGTCGCCCTGCATGAGGAAGTTCTTGAAGCCCTTCATGGTGTGCTCCCCTCTGACGGTGCCGGCCCCCGCCGGCCTCCCCCTGCCTAGCAAACGGCGGCGCCCGCCTCCCGGGACCCGGAGGCCCGGAGGCGGGCGCCGGGTCCATTGACAGGGCGGGGTGGTGGCACAAGACTCGACGCCAGGTGTGGGGCCCCGGGCCTGGCGAGCGGGCCGCGGGTGGGGGCCGTGCCCAGGTCCTCCCGCAGGGAGGCAGGGGGGACGATGGTGGACGGCAAGCGTCGGGTGGCCCTCCTGGCCGGGATGCTGACGCCCCTGTGCACCGTCCTCGTGACGGGCCCCGGCGCGGCCGGCACCGGGGCAGCCGCCGGTGGCGCCGGTGCGGTCACGGCTGGCGGTGTCGACCTCCCGGCGCCCGGTGCGGTTCCGGCCGGTCACAAGGTGCACCGCCGCCAGACGGTGCTGACCGGGTCCTACAACTGGTCGGGCTACACCGAGTTCGCCTCCGCCAACGACACCGACGCCCCGGTGCGCACCGGCACCTACACCGCCGTCGAGGACAGCTGGACGGTGCCCACGGTGACGCCCAAGGGCATCGCCTACTCCTCGGACTGGGTGGGCATCGGCGGGGTGTCGGACACCGACCCCCAGGGCTACCAGGACGACACCCTGGTGCAGGCCGGCACCGAGGCCGACAGCCATCGGCACAAGACCGTCTACCAGGCCTGGACCGAGCTCCTGCCGGCGGCGGAGACGGTCCTGCCCGGCATCACCGTGCATCCCGGCGACCACATGACCGTGGTGGTGGAGGAGGTGGCCACCAACGAGTGGACCACCACCGTGACCGACGTCACGCGGGGGACCTCGCAGAGCACGACCTACCGGACCCACGTCTCGGGAGCGAGCGCCGAGGCCGTCCACGAGCGTCCCGAGGTGGGGAGCCACCTGGCCAAGCTCGCCGTCACCACCCCGGCCACCTTCACCCCCGGCTTCTACAGCACGAGCGCCCCCGGATCACCGACCACCTGGACGCCCCTCCTCGACCCGGGCTCGGACACCACGCTGCTGGACATGGTCATGGTCACGGTCAAGCACCGCACCCTCGTCACCCTGGCCACGCCGTCGGGGGCCAGCACCGACGACGAGGGCTTCACCGTGGCCGACGGCAGCGCCACCCCTCGCCCCCCGTCCTCCTGACGACGGCGGCGCTACGCCCCTGACGGGCCGCCCTCAGGTGTCGAGGGCCAGGCACCCCCGCACGGCGGCCTCGGCTGCCAGGCGGGCGGCCCGGGTGGTGTCCTCGGCCAGGCGGCGGAGCTTCTCGCCCAGCCCGGGGTCGGCCTCCAGGAGCCGGCGGATCCCCTCGGCGTTGCCCGAGCCGTCGGCGTTGGTGTTGGCCACGATGCGCTCGTCCAGCAGTCCGTCGCACCACCGGTCCCCGATGCAGCGGTACACCGACCACGGCACCCCCCGGGGCTCGCACATCTCGGCCACCGCCGCCGACTCCATGTCGACGCCCAGGAAGCCCTCGGCCCAGAAGCGCTTGGACAGCTCGACGTCGAGGGTGGCCTCCTCGGTGGTGACGAGCTTGCCCGCCCGGGCGGCGTCCCCGGGCGGGTCGTGGGGGTAGGCGGCGCCGCTCGTGTGGTCCACGATCACCTCGGGATTGACCAGGGTCCCCACGGCCAGGTCCGGATCGAGCCCGCCGCAGATCCCGGCGATCATGAGGTGGTCGACGGGCCGGCGCCCGGTGTCGCCCCCGTCGAGGAGGGCGGTGATGGCGGCCCGGGTGAGGGGCGGGCCCATGCCGATGTGGACGGCGGTGACGTCGGAGCCCCCCACCCGGCCCGTCCAGGGACCGGCGGGACCGTCGCCCGCCGGCCGGAGGCCGAAGGCGGTGGTGATGGCCTCCATCTCCAGGGGCATGGGGGCGAGGACCACGACGTGACGGGATGCGGGTGCGGGCACGGCCCCAGCTTGCCCGCTGGGGGCCGGCGCCGCCCGGCCCGGGCGCGGCGTCGGTGCGGGGCGGCCCGGGTGGGGGGCGGCCCCGTCCGGTGATGGCATGATGCGCGGCCATGGACGAGACCCTGGGGAACGTGCTCGACGCCGTGGTGCGCCAGTCGCTGGCGGGGCGGCCCCCCACCCGGGACCAGGCCCTGCGGGTCCTGGCCAGCGCCGACGACGACGTCCTGGACGTGGTGGCGGCCGGCGCCCGGGTCCGGCGCCACTTCTTCGGGAACCGGGTCAAGCTCAACCTGATCGTCAACATGAAGAGCGGGCTGTGCCCCGAGGACTGCGCCTACTGCTCCCAGTGACGGGGTGCGAGCTCGGACGTCCTGGCCTACAACTGGCTCGATCCTGACGAGGCGCTGGCCATGGCGGACCGGGCCGTCGACCACGGCGTGGCCCGGGTCTGCCTGGTGGCCAGCGGGCGGGGACCGAGCGAGCGGGACGTGGGCAGGGTGGCCGAGACGGTGCGGCGCATCAAGGACCGCCATCCCGGGGTGGAGGTGTGCACCAGCCTGGGCCTCCTCGCCCCCGAGCGGGCCCGCCAGCTGGCCGGCGCCGGCGTCGACGCCTACAACCACAACCTCAACACCAGCGAGGCCCACTACGGGGCCATCTGCTCCACCCACACCTTCGCCGACCGCCGGGCCACGGTGGCCTGCGCCCAGGAGGCCGGCCTCTCCCCCTGCTCGGGGGCCATCTTCGGGATGGGCGAGAGCGACGAGGACGTGGTGGAGGCGGCCCTGGCCCTCCGCGCCCTCGATCCCGACTCCGTGCCCGTCAACTTCCTCATGCCCTTCGCCGGCACGCCCCTGGCCGGGCGTTTCGACCTCACCCCCCAGCGGTGCCTGCGCATCCTGGCCCTGTTCCGCTTCTTCTTCCCCGACGCCGAGGTCCGCATCGCCGGGGGCCGGGAGCTGCACCTGCGCAGCCTCCAGGGCCTGGGGCTGCACCTGGCCAACTCCATCTTCCTGGGCGACTACCTGACGAGCGAGGGGCAGGCGGCCGAGGCCGACCTGCGCATGATCGCCGACGGGGGATTCGTCCTGGAGGGTGCCACCCCCGCGACGCTCCCCCGGGCCGACGGCCGCCTCCTCACCCTGCGACGGCGGGGGCCGGGCACCGCCGCCCCGGCCAACGTGTGAGGCGGCCGCCGTCGCGGCGTGCCGGGTCGGGCGCCGTCGTTTAGCGTCGTCGGCCGGGCAGGAGGTGGGTCATGCGACTGTGGGACGACGAGCTCGAGGCCGCCCGGGCCGCCATCCGGAAGGAATCGACCCTGTTCGTGAGCGGGTTCCGGGCCGAGGGGAGCGCCACCACCGCCGCCACGGCCGAGGAGCGGGTGGCGGCGCTGCGGGCCGGGGATGCCGCCATGGTCCTCACCTCCGACCAGGGCCGGGACCGGGTGATCCCGGGGCCGGCCGGACCCCTGCGCCTGCGGGAGTTCCGCCCCGAGGAGATCCGGGGGGTGCTCCTGCACTTCCACGGGGGCGGGTGGGTCACGGGGTCGCCCGAGCTCACCGACCTGCTCCACGAGGCGCTCAGCCGGTCGCTCGGCCTGGCCGTGGTGAGCGTGGACTACCGGCTCGCCCCCGAGCATCCCTACCCGGCCGCCCCCGACGACTGCGAGGCGGCCGCCCGGTGGCTCCTCGAGAGCGCCGAGGCCGAGTACGGCACCGACCGCCTCCTCGTCGGGGGGGAGTCGGCCGGGGCCCACCTGGCCGCCGTGACCCTCCTGCGCCTGCGCCACGGTGCGGCCGGGCGCTTCTGCGGCGCCAACCTGGTCTTCGGCGCCTACGACCTGTCGGGCACGCCCAGCGCCCGGGGTGTGGGGACGACACCCGGCGCTGACGTCCTCGATCCCGACGAGATCGCCTTCATGCTCGAGCAGTTCACGCCCGGTGCCTCGCCCGAGGAGCGCCGGCGCCCCGATCTCTCGCCTCTGTACGCCGACCTGGGCGGGATGCCCCCCGCCCTGTTCACGGTGGGGACGGCCGACCACCTCTTCGACGACACCCTCTTCATGGCCGGCCGCTGGGTCGCGGCCGGCAACGAGGCCGAGCTCCTCGTCTACCCCGACGGTCCCCACGCCTGCATCGGGGTCCCCACCGTGCTGGCCCACTGGTGGCCCCGGCTCGAGGCCTTCCTGCGCACCTGCCTCGAACGCGCCCCCTCGCCCGCCGTCCCCTGAACCGCCCCGGCGCCGCCCCGGGCCCTCAGTTGCCGGGCACGCCGTAGAGGATGATGCCCCGGGCCGCCGTCTGGGGGCCGGTGTCGGTGCGGTCGGCGCTGTTCCACACGCTCACCGCCACCGGGTCACCCGTCCGGATCTGGGCGCACCCCGCGCCGTAGGCGCCGCGCAAGCCGGTGATCACGATCTTGGTGGCGGTCCACGAGGCGAAGTGCAGGGTGACGGCGTCGGCCGGCGCCAGCCCGAAGTAGCGACCGCCGGCGGTGAAGGCCGTGCCCGACCCGCACCCCGACCGCCCGTCCCAGAAGGAGAAGGCGTCGAGGTCGCCCACGTAGGGCATGGCGACCGGGGCCGGGCCGAAGCCCGAGCCCTTGACCACGATGCGCAGGTCCCGGGGGGTGCCGAGGCTGGAGAAGCCGAGGGCGCGGATGACCGGCGTCCCCGCCGGCACGGGGGGCACGTTGCCGCCCCACGCCGCCCCCCGCCCCGTGACGTCGTTGTGCAGGCCGATCACGAGGGCGTCCCCGGGGTCGGCCCCGAGCCCGGCCACCTCGACCTCGTGGGCCGTCCACACCAGGTAGCGCAGGACGTGGGGGTCACCGCTCGCCCCCCACTCGCCCTGGCCCAGCTGGGCGTCGTCGGCGATGCGGAAGTTGGGGGCGTCGCCGGTGGAGGGGACGGGGAGGGCCGGGCCACCGA
>DATJOV010000160.1:0-2217 GCA_035506735.1 Acidimicrobiales bacterium
ATGCCCTGGCGCCAGTCCACGGTGGTGTGCCCCACCAGCTCGTGCATGCGGGTCAGGTCGAGCTGGACGCTGTCGATGGTGTGGACGGTGGGCTCGAAGCGTGCCTCGAGGCCGGTCAGCCCGCCCAGGTAGGTGCACCACTCCTCGATGCTGACCGGGACGTCGCCACCCCAGTTGACCACCGTGGCCGGCACGGCGGCGGCGCCCAGGAGGGCCGGCACCATGCGGGCGATGTCGTCCTCGTGCAGGGGGTGGTAGACGCTGGGGGCGTCGACGTGGACGGGGACGGCCGAGCCGGTGCGCAGCATGTGCAGGTGCACCGCCGGCCATCCCCCCCGGTCGCCGTAGGGGACGGAGAGGCGGGCGATGGTGGTGGGCAGCCCGAAGCGGGTGGCGGCCCAGCGGGCGGCGGCCTCGGCCGCGATCTTGCAGATGCTGTAGGTGCGCAGGAAGGGCCACACGCCGTGGTTGTCGCCCAGGGGGTCGCCCTCGGCGAAGACGTGGTGGCCCATGGGCTTGTACACGGCGGTGGTGGAGCAGTGCAGGAAGGCCCGGGCGCCCCGGTGGTGCTCCATGAGCGACAGGACCCCGCCCACGTTGGCGTCGAGGTCGAGGTCCCAGTCGTTGGTCTTGGTCACGGCGAAGTTGCACACGTAGTCGGCACCGGCCGGCACCCCACGCAGGTCGCCGCGGCGCAGGTCGAGGGGCACGCACCGCACCCCGGCCGTCTCCAGGCGGGCCCGGGCGGCGGTGTCGGAGAAGCGCGCCACCCCCACCACCTCGTTGTGGGCGGCCAGGGCGCAGGCCAGGGGCTCGGCCACCTGCCCGGTGACCCCGGCCACCACGATGGTGGCCCCCCGCAGCCCGCCCCCGGCCGGGCCGGCGGCGCCGTCGTGGTGTGGCTCTGTGGCGTCCATGCGTGCAGCCCCCGACCGGTCGGACCGTGGGAGCCTAACGGGGCGCCGCGGGGGGCGCCGAGGAGGCCGGGAGGGGGCAGGGCCATGGAGGACCGCACCCGACGGGAGCCGGCCGGGGCCCGGCACCGGGCCCGGCGCCTCTGGGCCGCGGGGGCGGCGCTCGCCCTGGGGGCGGCGACGGCGGCGTGCGGGGGCCCCGCCCCGGCGGCCCGGGCCCACGCGGGGAGTGGTGCCGGGCGCGTCCTGCTGGTGGGCACCTTCGAGGGCCACACCGGCGCCTACCGCACCATCCAGCAGGCCGTCGACGCCGCCCGCCCCGGGGACTGGGTCCTGGTGGCGCCGGGCGACTACCACGAGGACGACGACCTGGCCCACCCCCCCTCGGCCGCGGCGGCGGGGGCGGGGGAGTTCGGGGCGGTGCGCATCACCACCCCCCACCTCCACCTGCGGGGCATGGACCGGGCCTCGGTCATCGTGGACGGGACCCGCCCCGGGGGCAGCACCCCGTGCAGCGCCGCCCCCGGGGCCCAGGAGCTCGGGGCGCCCGGGGCGGGCGGGGCCCCCGACGGCCGCAACGGCATCGTCGTCGACGCCCCCGGGGTGAGCGTCGAGAACCTCACCGTGTGCAACTTCCTTGGCGGGAGCGCCGACGCCGGGACCGGCGTGTGGTGGAACGGGGGCGACGGCAGCGGGCGCATCGGGCTGGCCGGCTACCGGGGCGACTACCTCACCGCCACCTCCACCTACGACGGGGGGCCGGCCACGGCGGCCCGCACCGGCATCGCCGCCGACGACGCCGCCGGCCCGGCCACCTGGGACGAGCTCTACGCCGCCAACTTCGCCCGGGCCGGCCTGGCCCTGGCCGGGTGCCGCCAGCGCTGCGCCGTGGGGGTCGAGGACGTGTGGGCGCAGTACGACGCCGTCGGGTTGGCCGCCACCAACGCCGGAGGGGCGGTGACGGTCGAGGGATCGCGCTTCGACGACGACAGGACCGGGGCCGCCGTCACCACCTCCGTCTCGACCGACCCCCCCGCCCCCCAGGACGGGGACTGCCCCGGCCCGGCCACGAGCCCCCGCACCCACACCCGGTCGTGCTGGGTCTTCGCCCACAACGTGGTGGACGACGACGACGACGTCGACGTGCCCCAGGCCGGGGCGGGCCCCGTCCCGGCCGGGACGGGGCTGAGCATCGCCGGGGGGACCCACGACACCGTCACCGACAACACCTTCGCCGGCGACGGGGCCTGGGGCGTGCTCCTCGCCCCCGATGCCGACGGGGGCGCCCCCGCCGCCGGCCAGA
>DATJOV010000161.1:0-6363 GCA_035506735.1 Acidimicrobiales bacterium
TGGCCAGGAAGCGGGGCAAGAGGGGCGGCACCTTGACCCGGGCCACCCGCTCCTCGCCGCTGGCGGGGTCGCCGACCCGGACGATGAGGTTGAGGGAGAGGTTGGAGATGTAGGGGAAGGGGTGGCCGGGGTCGACCGACAGGGGGGTGAGGACGGGGAAGATCTGGCGGTTGAAGACGTCGACCAGGTGGTCGCGGTCGGACTGGTCGAGCGAGGACCAGTCCGCCACCCGCACCCCGGCCTGGGCCAGGGCGGGCACCACGTCGTCGACGAAGATCCGGGACTGGCGGGCCACCAGCTCGCCCACCCGCCCCCCGATGGCCCGCAGGGCCTCGCTGGGGCGCAGGCCGTCGGCCGAGCGGGTGCGCAGGCCGGCGTCGACCTGGTCCTTGAGCCCCGCCACCCGCACCTGGAAGAACTCGTCGAGGCCCTCGGAGAAGATGGCCAGGAACTTCACCCGCTCGAGGAGCGGAATCGAGGCGTCCTCGGCCAGGTCGAGCAGGCGGGCCCCGAACTCCAGCCACGACAGCTCGCGGTTGGAGAACCGCTCGGGCCCGCGCCGGCTGACCTCGTCGTCGGGGACGGGGTCGTCGGCGGTCACGGGCGCCAGCACTCGGGCGTCGCCCGGCGGCGCGGCGGCGGGCGCGGCGCCGCCGCGTGCCGGGTCGGAGGCCTGCATCGGGATGCAGGCTACCGCCGGCTCCGTCGCGCCGGCGCCCGGCGCGCCCGCGCCCCGGGAGGGCCCCCCGCCCCGGCGCCCGGCCCCCGGACCCCCGGGACCTCCTGGACCCGGTCCGGGGCCGGCCGGGGTACCGGGGGTTGGCGAGGCCCGGCGGTAGGCTCGGGCCGGTGCCACTCCTGCGTCGACGCGCCGCCGACGGAGAGCGCCGGGTGCGCCGGGCCAAGCCCCGGCGGCGCACCGAACTGGGCCTCCTGGTCTTCGGCACCATCATCATCGTGGCCGCCTACGTGCTGGCGTCGGTGGGGAGCACCTCCAAGATCCCCCCCAACCTGGGCCCCTTCCTGGCCATCGTGGTGGGCCTGTCCCTGGTGGCCCACCTGGCCACCCGGTGGCTGGCCCCCGACGCCCACCCCGTCCTGCTCCCCATCGTCACCCTGCTCAACGGCCTCGGCTACGTGATGATCGTCGACATCGGGGACCACAAGCACTACCCCCCGCAGCTGCAGGCGGCGTGGACGGCGGTGGGGGTGGGCATGTACGTGCTCACCCTCCTGGTGGTGCGGCGCTCGCGCGACCTCGACCGCTACCGCTACCTGCTCCTCCTCCTGGCCGTGTTCCTCATGCTGGCCCCCCTCATCCCGCACTTCGGCGAGTCCATCGCCGTGCGCAACGGGCCCAGCGTCCGCCTCTTCGTCCACATCGGCTCGGTGAGCGGGCAGCCGGTGGAGCTGGCCAAGCTCATCCTGGCCATCGTCTTCGCCTCCTACTTCTGCGACAAGCGCGAGATGCTCTCCATCCCCACCGTCCGGGTCGGCAACCGCCTCATCGTGGACCCCCGGCCCCTGGTGCCGATCCTCCTGGCGTGGGGCTTCTGCATGCTGGTGCTCGGGGCCGAGCGCGACGTGGGCTTCGCCGTGCTCATCTTCGTCCTGTTCGTGTCCCAGCTGTGGGTGGCCACGGGGCGGGCCCGCTACATCGTGAGCGGCGTCACCCTCTTCGCCATCGGCGGCTTCGTGGCCGACAAGACCTTCGGCCAGGTGGGCGACCGGGTGGCCAACTGGCTGCACCCCTTCACCCGCATCAACCTGCCGGGCGGCTCCTACCAGCTCGTCCAGGGCCTGTACGGCTTCGGCACGGGCGGGCTCATCGGCACCGGGCTGGGCTTCGGCCACGCCAACCTGGCCAACATCCCCGAGGTGGGCAGCGACTACATCTTCGCCGCCTTCGGCACCGAGTGGGGCCTGCTCGGCACCACCGCCATCCTCTTCGCCTACCTGCTCATCGTGGGGACGGGCTTCCGCATCGCCCAGTCGGCCCGCTCGGAGTTCGCCTCCCTGGCCGCCACCGGCTTCACCGTGATCATCGGCTTCCAGGCCTTCTTCATCATGGCCGGCATCGTCCGCCTCGTCCCCCTCACCGGGATCACCCTCCCCTTCCTGGCCTACGGGGGGTCGTCCCTGGTGGCTAACTACATCCTCATCGCCTTCCTCATGCGCATCTCCGACGAGGGGGCCCGGGCCGTGGTGACCGAGCAGGCCACCGCCCTGCGGGTCCAGCCCACGGCGGCCGAGCCCACCGTCCCCGTCGCCGCCGTCTGAGCCGGGCGAGCACCACCGGCGGCGGCCCGGCGCCGGGGCCGGCGCTCAGGTGGCGGGGGTGTAGCCCTCGGGGGCCTCGGCGCCGGTGAAGACCCACTCGGCCACGAGCACCGGCACGGGGAGCCGCTGGCGCAGGGCCAGGGCGATGGCGTCGGAGGGGCGGCACGGCACGACCCGGCGCCCCCGGGGGCCCATGGTGTCGATCTCGGCGAAGAAGACCTGACCCCGGCGCACGGTGATGCGCACGGCGGCGACGCTCACGTCGTGGCGGTCGAGGATCTCGCTCACCATGGCGTGGGTGAGGGGCCGGGGGGTCTCGATGCCCCGGAAGGCGTAGGCGATGGCCGTGCCCTCGGCCAGCCCCACCGGGATGCGCAGCTCGCGCCAGGGGTCCTGGGCCTCGTGCAGGACGACCTCGGGGTTGGGCGAGGGGAGCTCCATGGCCACCCCGGCCACCGCCGCGATGCGCCACACCTCGGGGTCGAGGGGGGGCGGCCCCGGTGCGGGGTCGGCCTCGGGACCGGCCGTGTCGGCGCCGTCGTCCCCGGCCCCGGCCGTGTCGGTCACCGCTGGGCCCGCAGGTGCACGGACAGGGGGATCCCCACGGCGGCGAAGAAGGCCACCGTGGCCGACCCCCCGTAGGAGAGGAAGGGGAAGGGGATGCCGGCCACCGGCATGATGTTCATGGCCATCCCGCCGTTCTCGAAGACGCTGAAGGCGATGAGGGTGAAGCACCCCGTGGACAGGAGCCGCCCGAAGCTGTCCCGGGCCAGCTGGGCGCTGCGCAGCACCCGCCACGCCAGCACGGTGAAGACGGCCAGCACGCCGGCCGTGCCCACGAAGCCGAGCTGCTCGCCCAGGGCGGAGAAGATGAAGTCGGTCTGCTGCTCGGGCACGTAGGCCAGGTTGGTCTGGGACCCGTGGAAGAGCCCGGTGCCGAAGGTCCCGCCCGAGCCGATGGCCGCCACCGACTGGCTCACGTTGTACCCGGTCGACTGCAGGTTCTTGCTGGAGTGGAAGAGCTGGGTGATGCGGGTCAGCTGGTAGCCCTTGAGCAGGTGGAGGTGGAACACGGCCAGGCCCCCCAGGGCGCTCAGCACGAGCAGGAGCACGAGGTAGCGGTTGGGGATGCCGGCCACGACCAGCATGACGAGCAGGACCACCGACATCACGATGCCGCTGCCGAGGTCGGGCTGCTTCACCACCAGGGCCAGGGGGACCACGGCCAGGGCCAGGACCTTGGCGATGTCGAGGGCGCCGAGCCCCTGGGGGCGCCGGGCGCAGAAGGTGGCCACCACCACGATGAGCACGAGGGTGGCGAAGGCCGAGGGCTGGATCTGCACCGGTCCCAGCTCGATCCAGCGGGTGGCCCCGAGGGCGGAGTGGCCGAGGGCGAAGGTGGCCAGGAGGGCCAGGATCATGGCCACGTACAGCACGGCGCTGGCGTGCTCGAGCCAGCGGTAGTCGAGGACGGCCAGCACCACCATGACCAGGACCCCCACCACCACGTAGGCGGCCTGGCGCACCACGAAGTAGTGGGGGCTCACCCCGAAGAAGGTGGCGGCCTCGTACCGGGTGGCCGAGTACACCATGACCACGCCCACGCAGGCCACGGCCACGGTGGTGAGGAGGAGGGTGAAATCGGCCCGCAGGAGCGGCACGCGGCCGTGGGTCGGGCGGTGGGGTGCAGAGATGCTCAACAGGGGGGCTCCGAGCGATCAGAATACCGATCGTGCCCGGTGCCGCCACATCGACGCTCGCGGCCGACCAGGGCTGGCTGTACGAGCTGCTGCGCTGGGCCGGGGTCGACCCCACCACCGCCGCCCACTGGCAGGACGTGGTCATCAAACCGTTCAGCGTGGTCGTGGTGGTGGTGGTGGCCGCCCTCGTGGGCTGGCTCGGCAACCGCGTCATCCGGCGCTGGGTGGGGGCGGTGGCCCGCAAGGCGGTGGCCCGGGCCGACTCCCCCCGGGCGGCGGCGCGCGCCGCCACCCTCACCGCCCTCACCGCCAACGTGTGGCGCGGGGTGGTGGGCACCGTCGCCTTCTTCGTGGCCCTCGGCACCATCGGGGTCAACCTCACCCCCCTCCTGGCCGGGGCCACCGTCATCGGGGCCACCCTCGGCTTCGGGGCCCAGAGCATGGTGCGGGACCTGCTGTCGGGGTTCCTCCTCACGGTGGAGGGCCAGTTCGACATCGGCGACACCATCGTGGTGGGCACCACCACGGGGACGGTGGAGGACCTGACCCTGCGCGTGACGCGCCTGCGGGCCTACGACGGCACGGTGTACTTCGTCCCCAACGGCGAGATCCGCGTCCTCGCCAACGGGTCCCGGGGCTCGGTGCGCGCCGCCGTCGAGGTCCCCGTGCCGGCCGCGTCGGACGTGGAGGTGGTGCTGGCGGCGGTGCGCGACGGGGCGGCCGACGTGACCCACGACGAGCGCTACGGCCCGCTGTGCCTCGACGCCCCCCGCCTGTGGGGGGTCATCGGGTCCGACGCCGACACCTTCACCACCCGCGTCTCGGTGGGAACGGCGGTGGCCGACCGCGACACGGTGACGCGCGCCCTGCGGCGCGCCGTGCTGGTGCGCCTGCACGGCGAGGGCGTCTTCGCCCCGGCCGGGACCCCACCCGCCGCCGCGGCCCCCGACCCGGGGCCCGACGGCGACGATGGCTGAGGGCGGCGCCGGCGGGGGGAGGCGCCCGGCCCCCCGGGCCCGCGCCGCGGCGTGGGCGTGGCGGGCCCGCCTGGCCACGGCGGCGTGGCGCCCCCTGCCCGACGTGGTCATCATCGGGGCCCAGCGCAGCGGCACCACCTCGCTCTTCGACTGGCTGGCCGGCCACCCCGGCGTGGCCCCGGCCTCCACCAAGGAGGTGCACTACTTCGACCGCTTCTACGCCAACGGCCCCCGCTGGTACCGGGGGCACTTCGCCCTGCGCCTGCCGGGGGGACGGGCCCGCCTGGGCCTGGAGGCCACCCCCATCATGCTCTTCCACCCCCTGGCCCCGGCCCGGGCCGCCGCCGACCTCCCCCCCACCACCCGCTTCGTGGTCCTCCTGCGCGAGCCGGCCCAGCGGGCCGTCTCCCAGTACTGGCACTCGCGCCGGCGCGGCGCCGAGGACCAGCCCCTGGAGCGGGCCCTGGCCCTGGAGGACGAGCGCCTGGCCGGCCAGGAGGCCGTCGTGGCCGGGGGGGGCGAGAGCTTCGCCTTCCGCAACTTCTCGTACAAGGCCCGGGGCCGCTACGCCGAGCAGCTGCGGCGCTGGTTCACCGCCGTGGGCCGCGACCGGGTCCTGGTCATGGAGAGCGAGCGCCTCTTCCACGGGGGCGACGGCCCCCCCGCCGTCCTGGCCTGGCTCGGCCTCGCGCCCCTGGACACGGCCTTCCCCGCCACCAACGACGCCCCCCGGGCCGTCCCCGAGGACCCGGAAGTGATCGAGGAGCTGCGCCGCTACTTCGCCCCCTGCGACGACGACCTGGCCGACCTGCTCGGGACCAGGTTCTGGACCCCGTGAGGGGACCCGGCCCTCAGCCCCCGGGCCCGGCGTCGGGGCCCAGGACGGCCCGGGCCGCGTCCCACAGGGGACCGGGGTCGACCTCCAGCCCGGTCCAGTGCCCGAGGGCCAGGGCCGCCTGGTGCACCAGCATCCCGAGCCCCCCCACCGGGGTCGCCCCCCGGGCCCGGGCCGCGGCCAGGAAGGGGGTCTCGGCCGGGACGTAGACGAGGTCGGCGGCCACCTGCCCCGGGCCGAGGGCGTCGAGGTCGACGCCGAGGTCGGCCAGGGTGGCGGGCCCCAGGGCGGCCATGCCCACCGGGGTGGCCTGGACCACCAGGTCGGCCCGGCCCACGTCGGCGGCGCTCCCCACCCGCCCCACCCCCCCGGCCAGGGCGGCGGCCACCTCGGCCCGGGCCGGCGTGCGGTTGAGCACGGCCACCTCGGCCGCCCCGCCCTGGGCCAGGGCCAGGACCACGGCCCGGGCCGCCCCCCCGGCCCCGAGGACCACGCAGCGCCGCCCGGCGGGGTCGAAGCCCGCCGCCCGGCGCACGGCGGCCAGGAACCCGGGGCCGTCGGTGGCGTCGCC
>DATJOV010000162.1:0-2761 GCA_035506735.1 Acidimicrobiales bacterium
TCCCCACCCCGGCGTTCTAGCCCATGGGGGTGCCGGCCCGGGTCAGGCGGGGAGGAGCACCGCCTTGGTGCAGGTGAAGGCCTCGGCGTAGCGGCTCCGGCACTCCATCCCCCGCAGGCGGGCCAGGCCCAGGAAGACCTCGTCGTCCCACCAGTCCCGGGACTGCTGGGAGGGGAAGCACTTGTGGAGGAGCTCCACCTTGCGCCGGGCCGTCTCGGGCGACAGCGACACGTAGGTCGTGGGTCGTCCGAGGTCGCCGTCCCACTTGGGGATCTCGTACGCCAGGAAGAGGGCGTCGCGGAACACGGTGGGGACGATGGCGCCGATGGTGCGGTGGTCCTGGTGGGCGTCGGCGGCCGAGGGGGCCAGGACCAGGTCGGGCGGGTCCCCCCCCGCCGCCTCCTCCAGGGCCTCCTTGACCTCGACCCAGGCCCCGGGCAGGCGCCCCTCGGGCAGGTGGCGCACCTCGACGCCGACCCGGGCCCCGGGCAGGAAGGCCTCGGCGGCGTGGCGGGCCTCCTCGTGGCGCTCGGGGGTCCCGGTCAGCACCAGGTAGCGGACCTCGAGCCCGGGCCGGCCCTGGGCCAGGGTGAGGAGGGTCCCCCCCGCCCCGATCTCGATGTCGTCGGGGTGGGCCCCCACGCACAGGACCGACAGGGGGCGCCCCGGCGCCGGCGTCAGCGCGAGCGGGAGCACGGCGTCACAGGGCGGCCAGGCGGGGCTGCACCGGGGTGAGCTCGCCCGGCGGGGGGGCCACGGGCATCCCGTCCGCCTCGGCCGCGGCCTCGGCCCCGGAACGCTCGGGGTCCCAGATCATCCACGGGCAGCGCCCCCGCTGGTAGCGGTCCTCGAGCAGGGCCCGCTCCTTCACGGTGTCGGCCGGCGACCAGTACCCCTTGTAGGGGTAGGCCATGACCCGCCCCCGGCGTACCAGGCGGAGGATGACGTCCTCCACCAGGTCCTCGTTCTCGTGCATCTCCTCGAAGATCTCGGGGCGCATGAGGAAGTAGCCGCCGTTCTCCCAGTGGCGCAGGTCCCGCATGGGCGTGACCTGGGTGATGAAGCCGTTGTCGTCCACGTCCACGGCGTGGTGCGAGGACTGGGGGGGCACGGCCAGGAGGCTGGCCACGGCGTCGCTCGCCGCGAAGCGCTCGATCATGTCGGGGAGGGGGGCGTCGGTGAGCACGTCGGCGTAGTTGGCCAGGAACATGGGCTCGTCCTCCACGAAGCGCCGCACCCGGCGCAGGCGCTCCCCGATGGGCGAGCGCAGCCCCGTGTCCACGAAGGTGATGCGCCAGTCCGAGATGTCGGTCCTGAACAGCGTCACCTTCTGGGCGCCGTCCTCGAGCACGAAGTCGTTCGAGCGCGTCTCGTCGTAGTGGAGGAAGAAGTCCTTGACCGAGGAGGACCCGTAGCCCAGGCACAGGACGAAGTCGGTGTGGCCGTAGTAGGCGTAGTAGCGCATGACGTGCCACAGGAGGGGGCGCTCCCCGATGGTGGCCATGGGCTTGGGCCCGGTGATGGTGCTGTCGCGCATGCGCATCCCGAGCCCACCACAGAACAGGACGACTTTCACCGGCGGTGCTCCTCTCAGACGATCTCGAGGGAGGGGACGGGGAAGACGAGCCGCCCGCCCCATTCCCCCACGTAGCGCAGCTGCTCGCTGATCTCCCGGCGCAGGTTCCACGGCAGGACCAGGACGTAGTCCGGCCTGGTCTCGGCCAGGTGCTCGGGGGCGAAGATGGGGATGTGGGTCCCGGGCAGGAACTTCCCCTGCTTGTGGGGGCTGCGGTCCACGGTGTAGGCGAGGAGGTCGGCCCGCACCCCGCAGTGGTTGAGCAGGGTGTTGCCCTTCCCCGGGGCGCCGTAGCCGGCCACGGTCCGGCCCTGGCGGGCCGCCTCGAGCAGGAACCCGAGCAGGTCGTTGCGGATCCTGGCCACCTCTCGGGCGAAGCCGGCGTGGCCCTCGACGCCGTGCAGCCCGGCCCGGTCCTCGGCGTCGAGGACCTCCTTCACCCGCACCCCGGGCTCCCCGGCCCGCTCCTCGGGGCAGGCGAACACCCGGAGCGAGCCGCCGTGGGTGTCGAGCTCCTCCACGTCGGTCACCTCGAGCCCGGCCGACCGCAGGGCCCGGGAGGCGGTGAGCAGGGACAGGTAGGAGTAGTGCTCGTGGTAGATGGTGTCGTACTGGCGGCCCTCGATGAGCCGGAGCAGGTGGGGGAACTCCAGGGTGACGACCCCGTTGTCCTTGACGAGCGCCCGCAGCCCGGCGGCGAAGCCCCGGATGTCGGGGACGTGGGCGAACACGTTGTTGGCCACCACCAGGTCGGCCCGGCCGTGGCGCGCCGCCATGGCGGCGCCGCTCTCGGCCCCGAGGAACTCGGTGACGGTGCGCACCCCCCGGGCCCGGGCGCTCTCGGCCACGTTGCGGGCCGGCTCGATCCCGAGCACCGGGATGCCGAGGCCCACGAAGTGCTGCAGGAGGTAGCCGTCGTTGCTGGCCACCTCGGTCACCAGGCTGGCCACGGTGAGCCCCAGCTGCTCGGTCATGGCCAGGGCGTAGCGCCGGGCGTGCTCCACCCAGGAGTCGGAGTACGAGGAGAAGTAGGCGTAGTCGGAGAAGATGTCCTCGCCCGGCACGTAGGCGGGCAGCTGCACGAGCAGGCAGTTGGCGCACAGGCGCACGTGCAGGGGGTAGAAGGTCTCCGGGTCGTCAAGGCGCTCGGCCGGCAAATAGCTCTCGCAGAGCGGAGACATCCCG
>DATJOV010000163.1:0-2515 GCA_035506735.1 Acidimicrobiales bacterium
TCCTCCAGCAGCAACACGCCCAGGACCTCCAGGCCGTCTACGGGTGGATCCTCGGGAGCCTGACGGTGGCGACATGGTCCGACGTGCTGCTCATCCTCCCCTACGTGGCGCTGAGCGCCGTGGTCCTGATCGCGCACCGACGGCTCCTGGACGTGCTGCGGGTGGGGGAGGACGAGGCCGACAGCCTGGGCGTGCGCACCAGCCGGGTGCGGCTGGCGGTGGTGGCGGCCGCCACCCTGGGCACGGCCGCGGCCGTGGCGGTGAGCGGCCTCATCGGGTTCGTGGGCATCATCGTCCCCCACACGGTGCGCCTCTCCACCAGCTCGAGCTACCGGGTGGTGGTGCCCGTGTCCATGATCGGCGGCGCCGCCTTCCTCATCCTGGCCGACGTGGTGGCCCGCACCGTCCAGGCCCCGGCCGAGATCCCCATCGGGGTGGTGACGGCCTTCGTGGGCGCCCCGTTCTTCCTCTTCGTGCTGCGCTCGCGCCGGGCCGGGAAGAGCGTGTCGTGATCCGCCTGGAGGACGTCACCGTGCGCTACGGGGCACAGGCGGCGGTGGCGGGCGTGGACGAGGACATCGCCCCGGGCGAATGGGTGGGACTGATCGGCCCCAACGGCGCCGGCAAGACCACCCTCCTCAAGGCCGTGGCCGGGCTGGTGGCCCATCAGGGTGCCATCGCCGTCGACGGGGTGCGGTCCACGGCGCTCACCCCCCGGCAGCTGGCCCGGCTGGTGGCCTACGTCCCCCAGCACCCCGAGCTTCCCCCGGACATGAGCGTCGGTGCCTACGTGCTGCTCGGCCGCACACCGCACATCGGCTACTTCGGGATCGAGTCCGACCGGGACCGGGCGCTGTGCACGACCCTCCTCGAGTCCCTGGGCCTGGCGGCCATGAGCGCCCGTCCCCTGGCCACGCTGTCGGGGGGCGAGCTGCAGCGCCTGGTGCTGGCCCGGGCCCTGGCCCAGGAGGCGCCCGTGCTGCTCCTGGACGAGCCCACCAGCGCTCTCGACCTGGGGCGCCGGGTCGAGGCCCTGGAGCTCGTGGACGCCGTGCGGGCCGAGCGGGCCCTCACCGTGGTGAGCGCCATGCACGACCTCACCCTGGCCGGGCAGTTCGCCGACCGCCTGGTCCTCATGGTGGGGGGCAGGTCCGTGGCGGGGGGGAAGCCCGAGGAGGTGCTCGTGGAGGAGGTGCTCGGCGACCACTTCGGGACGGCCGTGCGGGTGGTGCGCACCGAGGACGGTGACCTCGTGGTCGTGCCCCGGCGGGCCCGGTGACGACGGCCGCCCCCGGCGCCGGCCTCCCCAGGCTGACCCGGGAGCAGCACCCTCCGGGCCGCGCCCCCGGGGCCCTGGGCGTGGTGGTGTGGCGCTTCGCCGCCCCCGTCCTGGCCGTGTCGTCGGCGCCCCTGGGCGGGGGCATGGGGGAGCGCCGGTGGATCCTCAACGCCCAGGTGGCCTCGTCCTACGGTCGGACCGATCCCGCCGTCCACCTGGGAGAGATCGCCGAGGCGCTCGGCCTGGCCGGCCCCGGGGTGGGGATGCTCACCGCCGTCGACGTGGGCGGGGCGTCGCACTGCACCGACGGGGGGGTGCGGGCCGAGGCCTCGGTGGGGCTCGGCCATCCCACCTGGGCCGCCGACGAGGACGGGGCGGGGGCGGGGGCGGGCCCGGCCGGGACGGTGAACATCGTCGCCGCCCTGCCCGAGGCGCTGTGCCCGGCGGCGTTGGTCAACGCCGTCATGACCGCCACCGAGGCCAAGAGCCAGGCGCTGTGGGAGGCGGGGGTGGCCGCCACGGGGACGGCGTCGGACGCCCTGTGCCTCGTCTGCCCCGACCGGGCCCCGGCCCACGCCTTCGGGGGACCCCGGTCGGTGTGGGGGGCGCGCCTGGCCCGTGCCGTCCACGGGGCCGTGGGGGCGGGCTGTCGGGCCGGGACGGCCCCGTGATCACCCTCGTGCTGGGCGGGGCCCGGTCGGGCAAGTCGGCCGTGGCCGAACGCCTGGCGGCGCGCCTCGCCCCTCCCGTCACCTACGTGGCCACCCTGGCCGTCCGGGACGACGCCGACCTGGCCCGGCGCGTCGAGGTCCACCGGCGCCGTCGCCCCCCGTCGTGGGACACGGTCGAGGTGGCCCCGGGGGAGCCGGGCGAGCTGGGGGCCGTGCTGCGCACCCTGACGGGGTCGGTCCTGGTCGACTCGCTCGGGCCCTGGGTGGCGGGGACCGGGCCGGGTCCGGTCGACGACGACGGGCTGTGCGCCGCCCTGCGGGCCCGCCGCGGCGACACCGTGGTGGTGTCCGAGGAGGTCGGCCTGTCGGTCCACCCCAGCAGCGAGGCGGGCCGGCACTTCCGCGACGCCCTCGGATCGGTCAACCAGGCCGTGGCCCGCTGCGCCGATCACGTCCTCCTGGTGGTGGCGGGGCGGGTCCTGGCGCTGGCTGCCGTCGAGGACGGGCCCGGCGGCCCCGGGGGCGGGTGGTGATGCGCCGGGCCGTGGCCTTCCTCACCCCGCTC
>DATJOV010000164.1:0-11786 GCA_035506735.1 Acidimicrobiales bacterium
ACCGGCCGCAGCCCGCACCGTCACGGCGTGCGACGCCCACAGGGCCGAGACGCTCCCCACGGCGGTGCCGGCCCCGAGCACGGGCACCTCCACCAGGCTCCGGGCCACGGCGTTCACCAGGGCCAGGTCGGCGGCGTTGGCGGTCCCGAGGGGGTCGTCCCCGGGCTGGCCCGTCACCGCCGCCAGCACGAGCACGTCGTGGCCGGCGACGGTGCGCTGCGCCGCCATCACGAGGCACCCCATGGCGGCCTGGGTGAACCCCGACTTCACCCCCACGATGCCGTCGCTCCCCACCGACTGCACGTAGCTCGGCAGGGTCCCGGCCAGGGGCAGGGTGACCGAGGTCTGGGCCACCACGGCGGCGAAGGTGGGGTCGGCCATGGCCAGGTCGGCCAGACGCAGCTGGTCGGCCGGTGTCCCCACCGTGGCCGGGTCGAGCCCGTCGGCGTCGGCGTAGTGGGTGGCGCGCATGCCCAGGGCGGCGGCGGTGCGGTTCATGTCGGCCACGAAGGCCGGCACCGACCCGGCGTCCCACCGGGCCAGGGTGTCGGCCAGGTTGTTGGCGGAGTGCACCATGAGCCCGTCGAGCAGCTGGCGCTCCGTGAGGCGCTCGCCCGGCACCACCGGCACGCTGGTGGCGCCCTGGCCGTCGTCCTCGTACGCCTCCTCCTGGTCGACGGCGGTCATCACCACCGACGGTCCCTGGGCGTCGGGGGCCAGGGGGTGGTCCCGCAGGGTGAGGTAGGCGGTCATGATCTTGGCCAGGCTGGCGATGGGGACGGCCGGCTCCGGGCCCGAGGCCACCGTCACCCCGACGGAGGGGACCGACACCGCCGCCTCGCCCTTGGCCGGCCACGGCAGCGCCGGTGGCGCCCCCGGTGCCGTGGCCTCGAGCCGCAGGGTCCCGTGCCAGCGGGGGGCGGGGACGGGGCGCTCGAGCTGGATCGCCCCCGCCACCACCACGGCCACCACCAGCACCAGGGTTGCCACCCCCACCGCCCGGCCCCGGTGCCGGCGACGGGGTGGGGGCTCCCCCGCCTCGGGGACCCCCGCCGGGGCGGTGGTGGCGGGCGGGGCGGTCGTGGCGGGCGGGACGGTGGTGGCGGTGGAGGGCGGAGCCGGGGTCGCGGTGGCGGGCGGCGCCGCGCTCGTGGCCAGCAGCGTGGGACGGTCCGAGGGCGCCGTGGTGGCGAGGAGGGTCAGCCCCTCGTCGGCGGCGGGGACGTGGGGCTCGGCGGCGCGGGGGCGGCCCTCGGTGGCGCGGGTGGCGGCGAGCAGCTCGTCCACGGTGGGGGTGGCGCCGAGCACGCCGCGGTGCTCGCCCGTGGCCTCGAGCTCGGCCGGGACGAAGGCCACGGTGGAGGGACCCATGAGTCCCGCCCCCGCCCCCTCGGGCGTCTCGGGGGCGGTCAGGATGCCGGGGAGCCGGGTGGCGTCGGGGAGCCCCTCGGCCTCATCGCCCTCGGGCGTCCCGTGCTCGTGGCGCAGCCCGTGCTGGGCATGGTGGGGGTGACGGGCGTGACGGGGATGGTGACCGGCGTCGGGGCCCACCGCACCTACCGATCGGCAAGCTGCTCGAGCTCGTCGGGCGTCATCAGCACGGCACGGGCCTTCGAACCCTCCGAGGGGCCCACCACACCCCGTCGCTCGAGCAGATCCATGAGGCGTCCCGCCCGCGAGAAGCCCACACGGAGCTTGCGCTGGAGCATCGAGGTGGACCCTAGCTGAGACCGGACGACCAGCTCCATCGCCGCGTGCAGCAGATCGTCGTCGTCGTCGTCCACTCCCCCGCCGCCCGGCGCCGGTCCGTCCTCGCCCGCGATGCCGGCCACGTACTCGGGGTTGCGCTGGCGCCGCCAGTGGCCCACCACGGCCCGCACCTCGGACTCCGCCACCCACGGCCCCTGGATGCGCCGGGGCACCGAGGAGGAGGCGGTGAGGAGGAGCATGTCGCCCTTGCCGATGAGCCGCTCGGCCCCGGGCTGGTCGAGGATGACGCGGCTGTCGGCCAGCGACGACACCGAGAAGGCCAGCCGTGACGGGACGTTGGCCTTGATGACGCCGGTGATGACGTCGACCGAGGGCCGCTGGGTGGCGAGCACCAGGTGGATGCCCACGGCGCGCGCCATCTGGGCGATGCGGCACACCGACTCCTCGACGTCGCGCGCCGCCACCATCATGAGGTCGTTGAGCTCGTCCACCACCACGAGGACGAAGGGGAGGCGCTCGTGCGTCCGGGCGGTGCTGAGAGCGGCGCGCGACGCCGCCACCCGGGCCTGGGCCCGGTCCAGCGCCTCGGCGTCGGGCCCCACCCCGGTGTCGTCGCTCCCCGGCGCCGGCTCGTCGGCGTCCACGTCGAACAGGTCGGCACCACCGCCGGTCTCTGCGCCCGCCTCCCCGTCGTCGGGGCCCAGGTCGTCGTGGGCGGGGAGGTCGTGGTCGAAGACGCCGCTCTCCACGGCGGCGTTGTAGCCGGTGATGTCGCGCATGCCCGCCTCGGCCAGCACGTCGTAGCGGCGCTCCATCTCCGCCACCGCCCACGACAGGGCGTTGGCCGCCTTCTTGGGGTCCACCACCACCTGGGTGAGGAGGTGGGGCAGGCCGTTGTACTGCCCGAGCTCGACCCGCTTGGGATCGACCAGGATGAGGCGCAGCTCCTCGGGCGTGGCCCGCATGAGGACCGAGGTGATGAGGGAGTTGATGCACGAGGACTTCCCGGCCCCGGTGGCCCCGGAGATGAGGATGTGGGGCATCTCGGCCAGGTTGACCATGACGGGGCGCCCGGCGATGTCGCGGCCCAGCCCCACCTCGAGGGGGTGGGTGGCGGAGCGTGCCTCCTCGGAGCCGAGCACGTCGCCCAGCGTCACCAGCTGACGGCGGCGGTTGGGGACCTCGACCCCGATGGCCGAGCGGCCCGGGATGGGGGCCAGGATGCGCACGTCGGGCGAGGCCATGGCGTAGGCGATGTCCTTGGCCAGGCTGGTGACCCGTGCCACCTTGACCCCGGCCCCCAGCTCGAGCTCGAAGCGCGTCACCGTGGGGCCCACCGTGTGGCCCACCAGGCGGGTCTCCACCCCGTGGGCGGCCAGGGCGCTCACCAGGGACCGGCCCGCCGCCGCCACCTCGGCCCGGTCGAACTCCTGGGGCTTCGAGCGCGACAGGAGCGACCCGGGGGGGAGCTTCCACTCCCCCGCCGCGCTCTGGGCCCCCATGGGTGCCGCCGCCATGTCCCCCAGGGCCTCCGCCCCGGCGGCGGGGGGGGCGCCCTCGTCGGGCCCGGCCACCACGTCGTCGATCTCGAGGCCCTCGTCCTCGAGGTCGTCGGCCCCGAGGCCGTCCACGGGATCCGGGACCTCCGGGGCGACGCCACCGTCGACCTCGTCGAGGTCGAAGAGCTCGGGACCCCCGGCCACACCGGCCGGCGGCGGCGCCGGGTCCAGGCCGCGGTCGTCGTCGGCGGGGTCGTCGAGGACCACGTCGTCCTGGTCGAAGGGGGCGTCCTCGTCGTCCTCGTCGAGGTCCATCACGGCCTCGACGGTCAGGTGCCACAGGGCGGCGGCGCCCCGCAGGGTGCCGCCCACGGCGGCCCGCACCGTGACCCCGGTGAAGAGCACCAGCGCCAGGGTGACGAGCGCCAGCAGCACCACCGAGGCTCCCCCCGTGCCCAGACCCGAGCGCAGGGGATCACCGGTGACGGCGCCGATCCAGCCCCCGGCGCCGGCCAGGCGGGTGCCCGAGGCAGTGAGGCGGGGCGCCCCCCCGGCCAGGTCGGCCAGTCCCGCCACCGCCACCAGGGTCAGCACCATGCCCAGCCCGGTCCGGGCCGGCTCCTCCCGCCGTCCCTCGGCCACGAGGAGCACGCCCGCCGCCACCAGGGCCGGGGGCACGACGAAGCGGCCCACCCCGAGCAGCAGGCCGAAGGCCTGGCGCACCCCGTGGCCGATGGGGCCCAGGGCGTTGCCGTACAGGGCGAGGGCGGCGAGGACCCCCAGGGTGGCCAGTCCGATGCCCCACACGTCCTCGGCGTGGCGCTCCACCACGGCCCGGGTGGCCACCCACCACGCCGGGCGCCACTGCCGGCGCGGCGTCCGTCGGGCCGGGCGCCGGGTCTTGAGCGCGCCCCGCCCGGCGCGGGCCGGCGCCGGGCGACGGCGACCCGCGCCCGGGGAGGGCCGGCCGCGGCCGGTGCTACGCCCCGAGCCGGCGCGGGCCCGCGGTGGACGGCTCTTGGTGGTCACCACAATGACCACAACGCTAACAGTCGCCCCAGTGCGGTCCGAGGACCGATCCCGGGCCCGGGACGCACCAGGGGCGCGTGGCCGACCACGCTCCGGGCCCTCGGGAGCTCAGGTCAGACGGTGCCGGGATCAGAGGGTGGGGGGGTCAGAGGGTGCCGGGGTCAGACGGTGACCACGATGGGGACGATCATGGGCCGGCGCCGGGTCCGCTCCCCCACGAAACGTCCCGCCGCCCGGCGGGCGATGCGGCGCAGGGTCTCGTGGTCGGTGGCCCCGTCGGCCAGGGCCTCGGCCAGGGCGGCCCGCACCGTCTCGCTGGCCTCGTCGAGGAGCGACTCGGCCTCGGGGGCGTGCACCCAGCCCCGGGTGATGATCTCGGGCGGGCTCACCACCTCGCCGGCGTGGGTGTCCACGGTGGCCACCACCACCACGATGCCCTCCTCGGCCAGCACCCGGCGGTCCCGCAGCACGCCGTGTCCCACGTCCCCCACGGTGCCGTCGACGTAGAGGAACCCGGCCGGCACGGCGTCGCCGCGGCGCAGGCCGTTGTCGTGGAGGACCACGGTGTCGCCGTCCTCGCACAACACGGCCCGCTCCGGGGCCACGCCCGTGCGGGTGGCCAGGGCGATGTGGTTGGCCAGGTGGCGGTACTCGCCGTGCACGGGGACGAACCACTCGGGCTTGGCCACCGACAGCATGACCTGGAGCTCGGCCTGGCGGGCGTGCCCGCTCACGTGCACGGGCTCGACGCCGGTGTGCACCACGTCGGCGCCGCGCCGGAAGAGCCCGTCGATGACCCGTCCCACGGCCCATTCGTTGCCGGGGATGGGATGGGCGCTGATCACCACCAGGTCCCCCTGGCGCAGGCGCAGCCACTTGCTCTCCCCCGCCGCCATGAGCGACAGGGCCGACAGGGGCTCGCCCTGGGAGCCGGTGGACACCACGCACACCCGACCGGGGTCGAGGCGGTCGATGTCGTCGATGTCCACCAGGGTCCCGGCCGGGATGCTCAGGATCCCGAGGCGGGTGGCCAGCTCCACGTTCTTGGCCATGGAGCGGCCCAGGGTGGCCACCTTGCGCCCGTTGGCGACGGCGGCGTCGACCACCTGCTGGACGCGGTGGATGTGGCTGGCGAAACAGGTGACGATGATGCGCTGGCCGGCGTGGGCGGCGAAGACCCGGCGCAGGGTGGCCCCCACCGAGGACTCGGACTCGGTGAAGCCGGGCTCCTCGGCGTTGGTGGAGTCCGACAGCAGGAGGCGGATCCCGGGCCCCTCGGCCAGGGCGCCGATGCGGGCCAGGTCGGTGAGCCGGCCGTCCACGGGCGAGAGGTCGATCTTGAAGTCGCCGGTGTGCAGCACGATGCCCTGGGGGGTGTGGAAGGCGGTGGCGAAGCCGTTCGGGACGGAGTGGGTGACGGGGATGAATTCGATCTCGAAGGGCCCCACCGACACGCGCTGGCCGTCGCTCACCTCGATGAAGCGGGCCCGGTCCACGAGCCCGGCCTCCTCCACCCGGTTGCGGGCCAGGCCCAGGGTCAGGGCCGAGCCGTAGACGGGGACCGACAGGTCCCGCAGCAGGAAGGCCAGCCCGCCGGTGTGGTCCTCGTGGCCGTGGGTGAGCACCACCGCCTCCACCGCCGCCGCCCGGTCGCGCACGTAGGACAGGTCGGGCAGGACCAGGTCGATCCCGGGCATGTCGGGCTCGGGGAACATGACCCCGCAGTCGAGGACCACGATCCGCCCGTCCACCTCGATGCAGGCGCAGTTGCGGCCGATCTCCCCCAGTCCGCCGAGGAAGCTGACCCGGACCGGTTTAGGCAAGCGGGCCGCCGGCCTCGGTCCCGCCCACGGGGCGGCCCAGCCCGGCCAGGATGGCGCGGGCGGCGGCGTCGAGCTCGGGCGGGGCCACGCCCAGGGGGAGCCGGCACTGTCCGGCCGGGAGGCCCAGCGCCCGGCACGCCGCCTTGGCGGGCAGGGGGTTGGGGGTGGCCTCGCTCGACTCGAAGGCGTACGAGTCGAGGAGGGCGGCGTTGGCCAGGCGGGCCCCCTCCACGTCGCCCTTCCCGAAGGCGGCGATCATGGCCCCGAGCTCGTCCCCGGCCCAGTGGGCCGCCACGCTCACCAGGCCCACCGCCCCCACCGCCAGGAGGGGGAGGGTGACGGCGTCGTCACCGCTGTAGAGCTCGAACCCGGGCGGGGCCTCGGCCACCAGGCGGGCCGAGGCCACCACGTCGCCCGCGGCGTCCTTCACCCCCACGATGGTGGGGACCTGGCGGGCCAGCCCCAGCATGGTCTCGTGGGCGATCTTGCGCCCGGTGCGCACGGGGATGTCGTAGAGCAGCACGGGCAGATCGGTGGCGTCGGCCACGGCCCGGAAGTGGGCGGCCAGCCCGGCCTGGGAGGGCCGGGAGTAGTAGGGCGTCACCACCAGGGCGGCGGCCGCCCCGGCCTGGGCGGCCAGCCTGGTGCAGGCCACGGTGTGCGCCGTGTCGGCCGACCCGGTCCCGGCGATGACCGGGACGGTGACGGCCTCGCTCACGGCCCGCCACAGGGTGCCGAGCTCGTCGTCGTCGAGCACGGGCCCCTCACCCGTGGTGCCGGCCACCACCAGCCCGTCGCTGCCGTGGGAGGTGAGCCAGCGGGCCAGGGTGACGGCGCCGTCGACGTCGAGGGCCCCCTCGTCGTCGAAGGGCGTGACCATGGCGGTGATGACGGCCCCGAAGCGCCCCGGGCCGGCGGAGATGGGCATGGCGCTCAGGCTACCCGCGGGCCGCCGCCCCGGGGTGCGCCACCGGGGCACCCCGTCGCGACCCGGTGCGATGCCGGGGCTCGGACGCCCCGGGTGGCCTCACGCCACGGCGTCGGTCCCGGTGGCCTGCAGGGTGTCGTACTCCTCGCCCGTGTCGGCCCAGTCCTCGAAGGCGATGACCCCGATCTCGGTGAAGCGCTCCCGCAACCACCCGTCGGCGGCGTCGAGGAGGCCGAGCTTCTTGCAGTTGGGGACGATCTTGGAGAAGAGGAGCGACTGGAAGACCTGGCGGTCCGGGACCTGCTCCAGAAGCGGTGCGACCTCCTTGGGGTCCACCCCCATGCGGGCCCACACCTCCTGCTGGAGGAAGCGGTCCCGCATGCGCACGGCGGCCTCGAAGGCGAACTCCTGGCGCTCGCGCAGCTCGGCCGCGCCGAGCTGCTGGTAGTACTCCTGGAGGCTGAGCACCCCGAAGGCCACGTGCCGGGACTCGTCGGACATGACGTAGCGCAGCAGCTGCTTGAGGAGGGGCTCGGTCGTCATCTGGTGCATGAACCCGAAGGCAGCCAGGGCCAGGCCCTCGACCATGATCTGCATGCCGAGGTAGGTCATGTCCCAGCGCCGGTCGGCGATGATGTCGTCGAGGAGGAGCTTCAGGTGGGCGTTGATGGGATAGTGCCCCGACAGCTTGTCGTCGAGGTACTTGGCGAACACCTCGACGTGGCGGGCCTCGTCCATCACCTGGGTGGCGGCGTAGTACTTGGCGTCGATCCAGGGCACCGACTCCACGATCTTGGCCGTGCACACCAGGGCACCCTGCTCGCCGTGCATGAACTGCGACAGGGTCCAGTTCTGGCTCTCGATGCCGAACCGGATCCACTCGGCGTCGCCCCAGTGGGCCAGGGCGGTCCCGCTCACGTCGATGCCGTCGGTGAAGCCCCCGTTGGCGACGGCATTGGCCACCACCAGCTTCTCCTGGTCGACCTCGGTCTCCCACGGGAGGTCGGTCTGCCCGTTCCACTGGGCCCGCTTGGCCTTCTCGTACAGCTTGTCGAGCTTGGGCCGCTGCCCCTTCTCGTAGTCCCAGGTGAAGATGGTGTCGTACACCGACTCGACGGCGTGGACGGCCTCGTCGGCATCGGTGTTGACGACCGACAGGATGGCCTCGAGGTCGTTCACGTCGTCGCGGCCGATGATGTCGGCCGTGTCGCGCATCTGCTGGGTCATGACACTGCTCCCTTGGTGGACTCGGTTGCTGTGGTGGCGAAGGTGGGACGGGGCGGGCGGGCCCGCTGCCCCCCGGGCCCGGACTCGGCCAGGGCCCGGATGCCGGGGAGGACGAAGGCCCGGACCAGGCGGCGGGCCTCGGTGGCGTCGGTGAGGTCGACGCCCTCGGCCGGGCAGCTCAGGTACGAGACCACCAGGCGCGCCGCCCACTCCGCCACCCGCCGGGACTCGGCCGGGTCGAGCCAGCGCCCCAGGAAGGGGGCGGTGAAGGCACACGTCACGGCCAGGGCCTCGTCCATGCGGGCGAAGGCCAGCTGGGCCAGGACGACCTCGGGCTCGTGGAGGAGGAGGCGCTGGAGGGCGTCGTGCCCGGTCACCTCCAGGGCGGCCTGGTGCATCCCTGCCACCAGGACGTCCTCGAGGTCGTCGGCCGCCCCCATGCGCACGGCCAGGGCGCTGAAGAAGCGCGACACCTCGGTCTCGACCACGGCCCCCAGCACGGCGTCGCGCCCCCCCGGGAACAGCCGGTAGACGGTGGCCCGGCTGCACCCGGCCCGCCGGGCCACGTCGTCGAGGGTGGTCCCCGCCAGCCCCTGGCCGGCGATGCAGTCGAGGGCGGCGTCGACGATGCGCACCCGGGCCGGGGCGGCGGTGTGCGGGCCCCGCCGGCGGGTCGGCTCCTCCCCCTGCACGAGCTCCAGTCGCACGCCCACGGTGAGACAGTATGGCCGACTCTGTCTCATTGTCAACGGACCCCGGGGCCACCGGCGTGGGTGACCCCGGGTGCCCCACGAGACACAGCCGCCGTTCCTCCCGGGCAGGCCGGCGCGAGGATCTCCCCGTGGACCTCGGCGTGATCAGGAGGAACCTCGGGGGCGGTGTCATCGTCGTCCTCGCCGTCGCCGCCGTCTTCGGCGGGCTCGGTCTCGTCGGGGCCGCCGACAGCGCCCACCTCGTCCTGGCCACGCCCCACGGGCCGCCCACGACGGCCGGGCCGGCCTGGCTGGGCACGGGGTCGGGCATGGGCGTCGTGGTCGGGACCGGGCTGTCCCTGGGGGCGAGGCGACTCGTACGCCGCCGTCGGCACTGACGGGCCGTCGCCCCCGGGGAACGGCTCCGGGCCGGGGCCTGCTCCCCGCGTCACGGAGGCGGGGACGGGTAGGGTGAGGGTGGGCAACGTGCCGCTGGTCGCTTGGTGGTATGGGGTTTCGGGGCCCGGAGTCGTTCGTCTCAGGTCCCGAAGCCCCGCCCACGTCCCTCCCGAGGTCCTCGCCTCGACGCGCCGTGGTCGGTCACCGGACGCGGCGTCGGATGCCCCGTGATGCCGGACCCGGCGCCGGGCGCCCCCCTACCGGCCGGCCGGGGCGGGCACGATCCCGGCCAGCAGCTCGGTGCGGACCAGGGCCGCCACCTGGGCCGGGTCCTCCAGGTCCCAGTGCCCCGGGGACGAGATGTAGGACAGGATCATGCGCGCCAGGAAGTCGGCGGCGGGCTGGGGTTCCACCCCCTCGGCCCGGGGGTGGGCGTGCAGGTAGGGGACGAGGAAGGCGGCGATGAGCCCCACGGTGCGCCGCGACTCCACCGTGAGCTTGGGCACGAGGACCTCGGGATCGGTCTCGAGCACCTTCTGGAGGACCTCGTGGCCGAGGAGGGCGCGCCGGGCGAAGGGCAGGCCGCGCTCGAGCACCTCCTCGAGCGACGCCGCCCCCTGCACCTCCTCGTACAGGCGCACGAAGAACAGGACGTGCTGCCAGGCCACCACGGCGTCGAGCAACTCCTCGCGCCCCCCCGGGAAGTAGCGGTACACCGTGGCCCGGGCCACGCCGGCCTGGCGGGCGGCGTCCTCCACCGTGGTCTTGGCCACGCCGAAGCGGGCCACGCAGGCGTAGGTGGCCTCGAGGATGCGCTGGCGGGTGGCCCCGTCCACGCCGTCCAGGATAGGACGCCGCCCCCGCCACGACGGTGCCCGGCGGCGGCCCCCCTCAGAAGCCGAGGAAGGCGTCGAGCCCGAGGGTGAGCCCGGGGCGCCCGGCGACCCCCTTCACGGCCAGGACCACCCCCGGCATGTAGGAGGAGCGGTCGTAGGCGTCGTGGCGCAGCACCAGGGTCTGGCCCACGGCACCGAAGATGACCTCCTGGTGCGAGACCACGCCGGGGAGGCGCACGGCGTGGATGCGCACGCCCCCCGGCCCCTCGCCGCCCCGGGCCCCGGGCGCCACCACGGAGGTGGTGCGGTCGGGGGGGAGGGGTGCCACGCCCGCCCCCCGGCGGGCGGCGTCGATGCGCTCGGCCGTGCGCAACGCCGTCCCCGACGGGGCGTCGAGCTTGCCGTCATGGTGCAGCTCCACGATCTCCACCCCGTCCATGAAGGGGGCGGCCAGCTCGGCCAGGCGCATCATGAGCACGGCGCCCAGGGCGAAGTTGGCGGCCACCACGGCGTTGGCGTCGGAGCGGGAGAAGGCCTCGGCCAGCTCGGCCACGGTGGCGTCGGCGATCCCGGTCGTCCCCGCCACGGCGTGGATGCCGCGGGCGGCGCACCACCGGAGGTGCTCCACGGCGGCGTCGGCCACGGTGAAGTCCACCGCCACCTCGGTCCCGGCCCGGGCCAGGTCCTCCACGTCCCCGCCGACCTGGAGCCCGCTCCCCTCCACCCCCGTGGCCTGGCGCAGGTCGATCCCGGCCAGGCGGGGGTCGACGGCGGCCACGAGCTCGAGGGCGGGGTCGTCGGCCACGGCCTGGCACACCACCCGGCCCATCCGCCCCCCCGCGCCGAGGACGCCCACCCGCACCACCGGGGCCACCCTACCGACCCCGACCGGAGCGGGCCGCCCGGGACCGCATCGACGGTGCCGGGCCCACCATGGCCAGGGTCCGTTCCCCGCCCAGCAACGCCGCCGACAGCGCGCCCACGTCGTCGGTGGTGACGGCCTCGACCCGGGCCAGGATGTCGTCGACCTCGAGCACGGTGCCGTGCAGGAGCAGGCTGGAGCCGATCCGGCTCATGCGGGCCCCGGAGTCCTCCAGCGACAGCAGGGACTCGGCCCGGAGATGGCCCTTGGCCACGGCCAGCTCCCGGTCCGTGATGCCGGAGGCGGCGATGCGGTCCAGCTCGGCGTGCACCAGGTCCAGCACCTCCTCGACGTGGTCCGGGGCCGTGCCCACGTGCACGCTCAGCATGCCGGCGTCGTCGTAGTGGGTGCGCTCGGACCAGATGGAGTAGGCGAGGCCACGGCGCTCCCGCACCTCCTGGAACAGCCGGCTCGAGATGCCGCCCCCCAGCACGTGGTTGAGGACGGCCAGGGCCCAGCGTTCGGGGGCGTGGCGCCCCGGTCCCCGCACCCCCACCACCAGCTGGACCTGTTCGGTGGGGCGCGGGGAGAGGACCGAGGGCCGGGCCGGTTCGGTGGGGGGACAGCGCCGCGGTGGTGCCCCGCCGGGTCGCCCCGCCAGGCGGCGCTGCATACCCGCCGCCAGCTCCCCGGGGTCGACGTCGCCCGCCGCCGCCACCACGAAGTTGCCGGCCCGGTAGTGGGTCTCGAAGAACTCCCGGATCCCGGCCTGGTCCAGGGC
>DATJOV010000165.1:0-2150 GCA_035506735.1 Acidimicrobiales bacterium
GGCCGCCGCCGCGGACGCCTGGTGGGCCTTCCTGGACGAGCGCCAGGCCTGCGCCCCCGCCCCGGCCTGCTGCTGAGCGGCCGCCGCGGCGACGCCGGGGCGCACCCCGGCGAGGCCGCCCCACCTGCCCGGTAGCCTCGGGCGGGCATGGCCGAGCCCGACCACGTCCGCGTCGACCAGACGAGCGGGGGACTGAGCCACCGCCAGGTGCTCGTCATCCTGAGCGGGCTGATGCTGGGGATGCTCCTGGCCGCCCTGGACCAGACCATCGTGGCCACCGCCCTGCCCACCATCGTGGGCCAGCTCCACGGCCTCGACCGCCTGTCCTGGGTGGTGGCCGCCTACCTGCTCACCACCACGCTGTCGACCCCCCTGTACGGCAAGATCTCCGACCTCTACGGGCGCAAGCGCATCTTCCAGATCGCCATCGTGGTGTTCCTGGTGGGGTCGGCCCTGTCGGGGCTGGCCCGCGACATGGACCAGCTCATCGCCTTCCGGGCCGTCCAGGGCCTGGGGGGCGGCGGCCTCATGTCGCTCGCCATGGCCATCGTGGGCGACATCGTGAGCCCCCGCGAGCGGGGCCGCTACCAGGGGTACTTCGGGGCCGTCTTCGCCCTGGCCAGCATCGGGGGGCCGCTGGCCGGGGGGGTGCTCACCGACCACCTCTCCTGGCGCTGGATCTTCTACATCAACCTGCCCGTCGGGGCCCTGGCCCTGGTCATCACGAGCGCCGTGCTGCGCCTCCCGCTCCCGGCCCGGGCCGTGTCGATCGACTACGCCGGCGTGGCCCTGGCCGCGGCGGCGGTGACCCCGGTGATCCTGGTGAGCGTGTGGGCCGGCACCACCTATGCGTGGGGGTCGCCCACCATCGTGGCCCTGCTGGTCGTGGCCGCCGTGTCCACGGCGGCCCTGGTGGTGCGGGAGCGGCGGGCCCGTGAACCCATCTTCCCCCCGCACGTCTTCGGCCAGCCCGTGGTGCGGGCCGCCCTCCTCACCACCTTCTTCGTCACCGCCGCCATGTTCGCCGTCATCATCTACCTGCCCCTCTACCTCCAGCTCGTGGACGGCGACTCGGCCACGCGCTCGGGGGTGCTGCTCCTCCCCCTCATGGGGGGCATGCTCACCACCTCCATCGTCTCGGGCCGCCTGGTCACGCGCTTCGGCCGCTACAAGGTGTTCCCCGTGGCCGGAACGGCGCTCATGGCCCTCGGGATGTGGCTCTTCACCCACCTGGGCACCACCACCTCCCTGGCCGTCACGAGCACCTACATGGTCGTCTTCGGGGTGGGCATGGGGATGACCCTCCAGATCGTGGTGGTGGCGGTGCAGAACGCCGTGGACCGCCGGGACCTGGGCAGTGCCACCTCGTCCATCAGCTTCTTCCGCAACATCGGGGCCGCCTGCGGCACCGCCGTCCTCGGCGCCGTCCTGGTGAGCCGGTCGGGGTACTGGCTGCCGCGCCTGGTCCCGAAGGGGACCAGGCTCAAGCTCTCGACCTCGTTCACCGTCACCCCCCGCCAGCTGCGCGCCCTGCCCCCCGACGTGCGCCACGGGATCGTGGAGTCCCTGGTGCGCTCGCTCCACGTGGTGTTCGAGGTGGGGATCCCCGTGGCCGCCCTCGGCTTCGTGGGGGCGCTGCTCCTGCGGGAGCTGCCCCTCCAGCACGCCCCCGCCCCGCCCGGGCCCGGGGCGGGCGGGGCCGAGGGGACGGCCGTGCCCGCCCCGGCCGGCCCGGCCGTGGCCGAGCCGGTGGGGGCGGCGGGTCCGGCGCCGGGGCCGGGGTAGGCGGCGGGTGGACCTCGAGGGGGCCGGCGCCCTCGTGACGGGGGGCGCCAGCGGCATCGGCCGGGCCGTGGTGGCCCTCCTGCGGGCCCGGGGGGCGAGGGTGGCGGTGCTCGACGTCCAGGACGTCCACGAGCCGGCCGAGGTGGTCCTGCGCTGCGACATCGCCGACGAGGCCCAGGTCGACGCGGCCGTGGGCGCCGCCCACGACGCCCTGGGCCGTCTCGACGTGGCCGTGCTCAACGCCGGCGTGGGCGGCTTCGGGGGCCTGCTCGAGCTCGACGCGGGGGAGTGGGACCGGGTCATGGGGATCAACCTGCGCGGCACCTTCCTGTGCCTGCGTGCCGCGGGCCGGGTCATGGTGGGGG
>DATJOV010000166.1:0-2451 GCA_035506735.1 Acidimicrobiales bacterium
TCCCGCACGATCCCGGGGCCGCCCGGCTCGAACTCGAAGAGCGCCACCATGGGACAGGAGAAGGAGCGTCCCGTGGGCGCCTCACCCGAGAGCGAGCCCCGGTGGGTCCCGAAGAGCTCGAACTCCACCACGATGGTGTCCCCGGCGTCGTACAGGGCGCGGACCTCGTTGCGCTGGTCGGGGAAGACGGTGCGGGACTGGGCGTAGTAGCCCCGGACCTCGTCGACGCCGTCGTAGACCTGGCCCGTCCCCACCAGCTCGTAGCGGGGGTGGGCGAAGGTGGCCAGGGTGTCGTCGAAGCGCAGCTCGTTCTCCGACTGCATGTGCTCGCGCACCACGGCCACCCGCCGGGTCTGGAGGTCGTGGTGGGGGGTCGGTGGCGGTGGCACGTCCGGGACGCTCCTGGTGCGGGGACGGGACGGACGGCACCGTAGCGCCCGGGCGCCCCTCCCTCCCCCCGGCCGCACCACGTCCTAGGCTCCGGTCATGGGTGAGAAGTCGCGACCCTCCGGGGAGGCCAAGAAGCCGGGCCGGAGCCTCAAGGAGAAGCGGGCCGCCAAGCACCAGAAGCAGGAGGCCCAGAAGCAGACGCGCAAGACCTGGGAGCCCCCCAAGTAGCACCTGCTCCGGTGCCAGGGGCGGCCGCCCTCACGGCGACCACCACGGGGTCACCTCGGTGAAGGGGGCCGTGCAGGGGTGCCCGTCCGCCACCAGCAGCCGGGGCGGACGACCGGGGTCGGCCCCCACCGCCACCAGGGTGGAGGAGCGGGTGCCGTAGTCCTCGCCGTGGACGCAGGCGGCCAGGGTCTCGGGGCGCCGCTCCGCGACCGCGACCGACGCCGGCACCTCGTGGTCGCCGAGCACACCCCGCAGGGTCTCGAGCCACCCCGCTCCCGGAGCGTCGGTGCCCGCCCCGGTCCCGCCCTCCCGCCGGGCCCGGGCCAGGAGGGCCCGCACGTGGTCGACCTTGTCCGACGGGTCGTGGAGGGGGGCGTTCTCGAGGATGTGGACGCCGGGCCCGAGGGGCTCGACCTCGGGCGCCCCCGGTCCGGTCAGGTCCAGGGCGAACACGGTGGTGCGGTCGCCGACGAGGAGCCAGGCCGGGTTGTAGTCGGCGCCCCGGAAGCGGGCCGCGAAGTCCTCCACCGCCCCGGCGGCGTCGCCGTGACGGGCCAGGGCCAGGGGGAGCTCGCCCCTCGACCGCCTGGTGGGGTCGCGGCCCTGGCGCGACGGCCGGTTGGTGAGGCCGGCCACGACCCCCCTGTCGTTCACGGCCAGCCACGTGCCGCCGGCCTGGCCGTCGCGCCCTCCGAGGACGCGTGGTCCGGCGTGGCGCAGCACGGCCATGGGGACCGAGGGGCGGTCGAGGCGCTCGTCGCGGTTGGCCCCCACCACCAGCGGGGCGGCGGGGTCGAGCGCGGACACCACGACGAGGAGGCACATCGCCGGGCCAGGGTACCGACGCCGGGACGCGGCCCGGCCCGGCCGCGCCGGCGCCGGGGCGGGCCAAGCTGACACGCCGTCAGATGCCTCGGTATGCTCCAGCCGTGACCGAGGTGACGTCCGAGGTGTCGGCCCGTGCATCGACGGCGTCGTCGAACGGGCACGCCCCGCTGCCGCCCATCGTCTCGGTGGACGACCACGTGGTGGAGCCGGCCGGGGTGTGGCAGGACCGCCTGCCCGCCAAGTACCGGGAGGTGGGGCCGCGCGTGGTGCGGGCCCCCATGGGGGAGATCACCTTCGTCGGGGGGAAGCTCACCGTCGAGCCCGGCAGCGAGGGGCATCCCACCGACTGGTGGCACTACGAGGACCTGCGCCGTCCCCTCCTGCGCCTCGACGCCGCCGTGGGCGTGCCGCGCGAGGAGGTCACCATCACCGGGGTGACCTACGAGGACATGCGTCCCGGGGCCTACCAGGTCGGACCCCGCCTGGAGGACATGGACATCAACCACCTCGAGGCCTCGCTGTGCTTCCCCACCTTCCCCCGCTTCTGCGGGCAGACCTTCACCGAGGCCAAGGACAAGGACCTCGGGCTGCTGTGCGTGCGCGCCTACAACGACTGGATGGTCGACGAGTGGTGCGCCCAGTCCGGGGGCCGCCTGATCCCCCTGTGCCTGATCCCGCTGTGGGACGCCGGCCTCGCCGCCGCCGAGGTGCGCCGCAACGCCGAGCGGGGCGTGCGGGCCGTGTGCTTCAGCGAGATCCCCCCCTTCCTGGGCCTGCCCTCGGTGCACGATCCCGACAACTACTGGGACCCCTTCTTCCGGGCCTGCGCCGAGACCGGCACCGTGGTCAACATGCACATCGGCTCGTCGTCGAAGATGCCCTCCACCTCCGAGGACGCCCCGCCCGCCGTCGGGTCCACCCTGACCCACACCAACGCCACCTTCTCGGTGGTCGACTTCCTGTTCTCGGGGGTCCTGGTGCGGTTCCCCACCCTGAAGCTGGCCT
>DATJOV010000167.1:0-3294 GCA_035506735.1 Acidimicrobiales bacterium
CCGCCGCCGCCTTCGTCACCGCCCCCAGCGCCGACGAGGCGGTGCTGGCCGTGGACGACAGCGCCGATCCGGCTGAGGCCGTGGTGGGAGCGACGGCGCCGCCCACCCCGGACAACGCCGAACTCACGACGGTGCCCACCCCGGTCGTGACCGTGGTGCCCACCGCCGATCCCGCACCGCCCAGGGCCGCGCCCACCGTTCCCGCCAGCGCGCCGGTGGCCGAGCCCACCGCGCCGCCCCGTCCCTCGGAACCCGACGCCGAGGCCACGAGACCCGACAGCCCGCCCGACCCACCCTCGCCGCCGGCCGCGGTGGAGGGGGCGGGGGACGGTCCCGTGACGCCGCCGGCGCCACCCCGACCCGCCCCCGAGCCGTCGGCGAGGGGGGTGGTGGGCCCCGTCGGGCCGGTCCCGGCCGCGCCCGCCCCCCAGCCCGCCGCCGACCCGGTGGTGACGACGACGCCGGCCGGGCCCTCCACCGAGGAGGAGGCGCCCGGGGCCCCGGGCTGACCCAGGGACTGCGGGCCCAGGGACTGCGGGGCGAGGGACTGCGGGCCCAGGGCGGCGGCCGGGGCGGGGGCCAGTTCGGGGGCGGGGGCGGGGTGGGTGGTGCCGAGGGCCACGGCGGTGGCGGCCGCCACCGAGCCGAGGGCCACGGTGGCCGACGCCGGAGAGAGCTGGCCCAGGCGCTTGGCCACGTGGGCGGGCACCCGCACCAGCTGGTGCAGGGCCCCCGCCAGGGCCCCCAGGCCGATGACGGCGCCGTGGCGCTCGGCCCCCGCCAGGGCCGCGAACTCCCGCTTGAGGGCCTGGCGGGCCCGCCACAGCAGGGTCTCCACGGCGCTGATGGCCACGCCCTCGTGCTCGGCGATGGCCTGGTAGCTCATCCCCGAGCCCTCCCGCAGGGCCAGGATGCGGCGGTGGCGCTCGGTCAGCCGGGCATAGGCGCACCCCGCCATCTCGGCGTCGACCCGGGCCATGAGGGCCTCGTCGAGCTCCTCGCCGCTCGTGGGGTCGGCCCCGTAGAACTCGGCCACCGGCGTCGAGCGCGACCGCTTGCGCAGCACGTCGGTGCACCGGTTGGTGGCGATGACGCTCAGCCACGGGTAGAAGCGCCGCTCCCCGCAGAACCGGGGCAACGCCCGCCAGGCCCGCACGAAGGCCTCCTGGGCCACGTCCTGGGCCTCATGGGCATCGCCCAGCCGTCGCAGGCACAGCCGGTAGAGGCGGCGCGAGTAGTGGACATAGAGCTCGTCGAAGGCCGCTTTGTCCCCGGCCTGGGCCCGGGCGATGAGGGACTGGTCCCGGGCCATGTCCACGTCGTCGCTGCGCCCCGCCCGCGCCACGGGTCCCACCGCCACCGTGGTCACGGCCGGGCTCCGGGGGCGCGCCGAAGGGGACCGTGCGGTCCTCGCCCACCCACCATCATCGGACAGGCTCCATGTCCGCCCCCGGCTCCGGCTCTCCACGGGGAGACGGCCCGGGGCCGCTCCGACCGCTGTCTGCCTGTGGGGTGGTACGGACCGGTCCCGCCCGTCTTGCGGTCGGGCCCGGCCCCGGTCGGAACCGCCCGCGCCCCCGGGACGGGACGTCGGCGGCCGGCCCCGGTCGTCGAGGGCCCGCCCACCAGGCATCATTGGCCCTCGTGCGCATGGTGCTGGTACGCCACGGCCACGCCGGGACCAAAGAGGGCTGGAAGGGCGACGACCGATTGCGCCCGCTCGACGCCCGGGGCCGGCGCCAGGCCATCGGCCTGGCCGAGGTCCTCATTCCCCTGCGGCCGGGGTCGCTTTTGTCCAGTCCCCTCCTGCGCTGCGTGCAGACGCTGGAGCCCACCGCCGCCGCCACCGGCCTCGTCATCAAGAAGAGCGACGCCCTCGTCCCCGACGCCGTGCCCCAGGCCCTGGCGGTGGTGCGGGCCCTGGCCGACGCCGACGCCGACACCGACGGCCCCCCGGTGCTGTGCACCCACGGCGAGGTCCTGGGCGAGGTGCTGACGGCGCTGGCCGCCGAGGGCGACGTGCGCCTCGGCCGGCGGGCCCCCGGGGTGAAGGGATGCGCGTGGGTCATCGAGTTCCGCACGGGCCGCATGGCGTCGGCCCGCTACGTGGCCCCCGGTCGCTAGCACACGAGGGCCGCCCCGAGCGCCCCCTCAGGACCCACGAGGAGCGGGGAGTCGACGGTTACGATCGCAGCCCATGGCTCGAGGGGACGGCGCGTCCGCCCGCCCCGGGACGCTCGCCGCCGAAACGGGCGTGCGTCGCTCGGTCGACCTGTTCCGGGCCTTTCGCCTCGAGCAGACCGACCCCGACCACTTCTACCGCATCCAGGCCGCCGACGCCGTGGCCCAGCTGTGCCGCTACGCGGCGGTGAAGGACCGCCTCGTGCTCGACATCGGCGGGGGGGCGGGGTACTTCACCGAAGCCTTCGTGGCCGCCGGGGCGCGCTGCATCTTGGTCGAGCCCGAGTCCCATCTCGCCCCCGCCCCGGGCGGTGAAGGCGGGGACGGCTCACCCCGCCCCGTCGTCTTCGGAGCGGCCCCCGACGGGCGTCGTGGGGGGCGGGCCGACACCGACCCCGAAGCCGATCGCCGACGACGCCACCAGGAGGCGGTCCGAGCCGGGCGCCTCGCCCCGGGCCGGACCGTGGCCGGCGACGCGCTTCGTCTGCCCGTGGCCGAGGGGACCTGCGACGTGACGTTCTCGTCCAACGTCCTCGAGCACGTGCCCGCGCCCGGTCCCTTCCTGGACGAGATGGTCCGGGTGACGCGCCCGGGCGGGACGATCTACGTGTCCTTCACGGCCTGGTACTCGTTGTGGGGCGGACACGAGACGGCCCCGTGGCACTACCTGGGCGGTGAGCGCGCCGCTCGTCGCTACGAGCGCAAGACGGGGCGGCCCCCGGGGAACCGCTTCGGCTCGTCGCTGTTCGCCTGCCACGTGGGACCCACGCTGCGCCTGGCCCGCTCCCTGCCCGGCGTCGACGTCGTCGACGCCCTGCCCCGCTATTACCCGGGGTGGTTGCGCTGGGTCGTGACCGTCCCCGGCCTGCGCGAGATCGCCACCTGGAACCTCCTCCTCGTGCTGCGCCGGCGCACGGTGCGCCCGTGACCCCCTGGACGAGCGTGCTGGCGCCCGAGCCCGGCGCCGCCCCCGCTCCGGCTCCGGTCCCGCCGACCCGGGGGCCGGCCCACCGGGCACGGCGCCCGGCGGGGCCGGATCGCCGCTTCTGGATCGAGCTCGGGGCGGTGACGCTGGTCGGGTTCGGGATCCGCCTCGGCACCGTGCTGGGCCGG
>DATJOV010000168.1:0-10947 GCA_035506735.1 Acidimicrobiales bacterium
TACCAGGATGCGGTGACGCTCGGATCGCTCCACGTCGGGACCCCTCCCTCTCGGACGTCAGCCGGGTCGCCTCACAGCATCGTCCCGCACCGTACGCCCCAACTGGGTCCCCGCTGTGGGCCCCCTGTGAACCCCGGCGGCAGGGGACCGGCCCTCCCGTCCCGTGCAGGCCGGAGCCCAGGGGCCCGGCGTCAGCCCTCGAGCTCCTTGGCGATCCTGGCCCCGACGGTGCCGTCGATGCTGCGCCAGTAGTCCTTGACCCGGGACAGGACGGGCTCGGTCACCCCGGCCCGCACGTGGGCCACCACGTTGCCGACGAGACGGTCCCGGGCGGCGTCGTCGAGGACGTGGCGCACCATGGTGCCGGCCTGACCGAAGTCGTCGTCGTCCCGGTGCAGGGAGGCGGCGGCCCGGACGATCTCGCCGCTCACGGCCCAGGCCGGGTCGGTCCCGAACCGCTCGGGCCGGGCCACCGGTCCCCCGAAGGAGTTGGGGGCGTAGACGGGGTCGGGAGGGTTCTCGTAGCGCATGGCCCCGTCGCGGTTGTAGGAGTGGACCGCCGAGCGGGGCCGGTTGACGGGGAGCTGCTGGGCATTGGGCCCCACCCGGTGCAGGTGGGTGTCGTGGTAGCTGAAGAGCCTCCCGAGGAGCATCCGGTCGGGCGAGGGCCCGACCCCGGGCACCATGTTGGAGGGTTCGAAGGTGGCCTGCTCGATCTGGGCGAAGTAGTTGTCGGGGTTGCGGTCGAGCACCATGCGCCCCACCTCGACCAGCGGGTAGTCGGCGTGCGGCCAGACCTTGGTCAGGTCGAAGGGGTTGAAGCGGTACTGGGCGGCGTCCTCGAAGGGCATCACCTGGACGTACAGGGTCCACGACGGCCGTTCCCCGCGCCGGATGGCCTCGAAGAGGTCACGCAGATGGGCGTCGGCGTCGGTGGCGGCGATCGCCGCTGCCTCGTCGTTGGTGAGGAAGGCGACGCCTTGGTCGGTCTTGAAGTGGTACTTGACCCACACCCGCTCACCGCCGGCGTTCACCCACATGTAGGTGTGGCTGGAGTACCCGTTCATCTCCCGCCAGCTGCGCGGGATGCCGCGGTCGCCCATCAGCCACGTGACCTGGTGGGCCGATTCGGGGGAGAGGGTCCAGAAGTCCCACTGCATGCCGTTGTCCCGCAGGTGGCTGTCGGCCCGACGCTTCTGGGAGTGGATGAAGTCCTGGAACTTCGAGGGATCGCGTACGAAGAACACGGGGGTGTTGTTGCCCACCATGTCGTAGTTGCCCTCGCTCGTGTAGAACTTCACGGCGAAACCGCGCGGGTCGCGCACGGTATCGGCCGAGCCGAGCTCGCCCGCGACGGTGGAGAAGCGGGTCACGAGCTCGGTCCGGGTGCCCGGCTGGAACAGCGCGGCGCGCGTCAGTGACGAGACGTCCTGGGTGGTCTCGAAGTAGCCGAAGGCACCGCCCCCCTTGGCGTGCACCACCCGCTCCGGCACGCGCTCGCGGTTGAACTGCTGCATCTTCTGCACGACGTAGGTGTCCTGCAGGAGGATCGGCCCGTCGACGCCGGCCGTGAGGGAGTGCCCGTCGCTGGTGGCGGGCACGCCGGCGTCGGTGGTCGTGGCGGGGGGGTTGGCGTCAGGCATGGTGCTGCTCCCTTCGTGAGGACGGTCGTTCCTGGTGTGGTGCGGTGCGGTCCTGGCCGTCGCCGGCATCGGTGCCGGCGCAGGAGGGGCACAGGCCCCAGAAGGTGACCTCGGCCTCGTCGAGCACGAAGCCGTGGGTCTCGGAGGGCGTGAGGCACGGTCGGCGCCCCACGGCGCAGTCCACGTCGGTGGTGGCGCCGCAGTGGCGGCAGACGATGTGATGGTGGTTGTCGCCCACCCGCACCTCGTAGCGGGCCGGGCTGCCGGCCGGCTCGATGCGGCGGACCAGGCCGGCGCCGGCCAGGACGCCGAGGACGTTGTAGACGGCCTGGGTCGACACCGAGCCGAGATCCCGGCGTACGGCGCCCACCACCGACTCGGCGTCGGCGTGGGGCCGGTCCCCGAGGGCCCGCAGCACGGCCAGGCGGGGCCCGGTCACCCGCAGCCCACTGGACCGCAGGGCCACCGCCCACCGCCCCCGGCCCTCGGCGGCGTCCTCCTCGTGTCCTCGGGCGACGGTGTCCACCCCGGCAGAATAGAACGATTCGCTTATTGGAGTCAATCTAAAAGACTGACCGGGGTGGCGTCGCCGGTCGGCGACGACGGCGTCGAGCGTCGTGGGGAGTGCGGGGGGGCTGCGCGGACCGTGGCCCACGCCTCCGGAGTAGGACCGTGGGCCACGCCTCCGGAGTCGGGCCGGGCACGGCCGCCCCCATGCCGACGGGCACGGCATGCGAGGGGGTGTGACGACCCGGGGTGCTCGGCGCCCTCGGCAGGACTCGAACCTGCGCCCCCGGCTCCGGAGGCCGGTGCTCTATCCACTGAGCTACGAGGGCAGTTTGGGATCGGCGACCGAACCGGGGGCGACGCCCACGCCGTGGTCCCACCCGGCCAAGGGGCCGGGAGCCCGATCAGCACTGTAGTCGTGGTGCCCCCGGCGCCCGTGCGGGCGGGGCCGCCGCCCGACCGGGGTCCGATGGGGCCACGACGGCGCGGTACCAATTGCGCCCACCGCCGGGGCGCGCCATCCTCGGCTCTCCATGGCCGCTCGCCCGCAGATCGCCGCCGCCGTGAGCTCGGCCCTCTCCTCGCTCGGGATCACCGTCGAGCCCGGGGACGTCCACCTCGAGCGCCCGGTCCGCCGTGAGCACGGCGACTGGTCCACCAACGTGGCCCTGGTGAAGGCCAAGGCCGTGGGCGAGGCCCCCCGCCAGCTCGCTGAGCGGCTGGCCGACGCCCTCCGGGCCGCTCCCCCGCCCCATCTGGCCTCGGTCGACGTGGCCGGGCCGGGGTTCGTCAACGTCCACCTCGATCCCGGCTGGCTCCACGCCACCCTGGTCGAGGTGATCGAGGCCGGCCAGGACGGCTACGCCCGCAGCGAGGAGGGGAAGGGCGAGCGGGTCCAGATCGAGTTCATCTCGGCCAACCCCACCGGGCCCCTGCACGTGGGCAACGGGTGGTGGGGCTCGTACGGGGACGCCATGGGCCGGGTCCTGGCCCGCTGCGGGTGGGACGTCCACCGGGAGTACTACGTCAACGACACCGGGGGGCAGATCCGGGCCCTGGGCGACAGCGTCCTGGCCCGGCGCCGGGGCCAGGAGGTCCCCGAGGGGGGGTACCAGGGCGCCTACGTCGCCGACCTGGCCGCCTCCTACGACGGGCCCGACGAGGTCGAGGCGGCCGGGCGCTGGGCGTCGGAGCGGATCATCGGCAACATCCGGCGGACCGTGGAGCGCATGGGGATCGCCTTCGACGCCTGGTACAGCCAGGCGTCGATCGAGGAGAGCGGCGCCGTGCAGGAGACCATCGACCTGCTCCGTGCCAAGGACCTGGTGGACGAGGAGGGCGGAGCCGTCTGGTTCCGGTCCAGCCGCCTGGGCGACAACCGTGACCGGGTCCTGGTCAAGTCCAACGGGGATCCCACCTACCTCGCCGGCGACCTGGCCTATCACCGCGACAAGTTCCTGGTGCGCGGGTTCGACCGGGTCATCGACATCTTCGGGGCCGACCACGCCGGCCAGGTGAAGAGCCTCGAGCTCGCCATGGAGGCCCTGGGCGTCCCCCCCGGCCGGCTCGAGGTGAAGATCGGTCAGATGGTCCAGGTCATCATGCCGACCGACCTCCTCGCCGACGCGCCCGGCTCCGGGGCCGACGAGGCCGGAGAGTCCGCCGGCGGCGAGCCCGGGGGTGGCGAGGACGGCCAGGATGGGGGTGCGGAGCAGGGGTCCGGGTCGGCGGGGAAGGCGGTGCGCATGTCCAAGCGGGCCGGCAACTTCGTGGCCCTGGACACGCTGATCGACGACATCGGTGTGGACGCCACCCGCCTGCTCTCGCTCATGTCCTCGCTCGACCAGTCCACCACGGTCGACATCCGGGTCGTGCGCGAGCAGTCGATGGAGAATCCCGTTTACTACGTCCAGTACGCCTACGCCCGCATCTGCTCCATCGAGCGGGTCAGGGCCGAGCGGGGCATCGACCGCCGCCCCCTGGCCCACACCGACCTCGGTCTGCTCGTCCATCCCCGCGAGCTCGAGGTGCTGCGCGCCCTGGAGATCCTCCCCGACGTGGTCGCCGATGCCGGGCGGGACCGGGCCCCCCACAAGGTCACGGCGTGGGTCCGGGACCTGGCCGGCACCTTCCACGGCTTCTACCACGACTGCCCCGTCCTGGCCGACGCCGTGGGCGAGGAGCTCGGACAGGCCCGGCTGTGGCTGGTGGAGGCGGCCCGGGTGGGCTTCGTCATCGGGCTGGGACTCCTCGGGGTGAGCGCACCGGAGTCGATGTAGGGAGGTCGACGGGAGCTGTTGGCCCTCCGTCCCGGGCCGCCCTCCGGGCCGGGCGCCGGGGGCAGGTGGGTACCCTGTGGCATGGACGGCCTGCTCGTCGAGGGGGATGGGCGGGGCGAGGCCCCGGGTCCCGACGACGGCCCCGTCAGCCCCCGCCTGCTCCCCGGCACGGCCCGCCTCGGTCCCGACGGGCGCCTCTCGGTCGGTGGGGTGGACCTCGAGGACGTGGCGAGGCGCTTCGGGACCCCGCTGTTCGTCTACGACGAGGAGCACCTCCGGACCCGCTGCCGCCAGGCCGTGGCGGCCTGGGGGGAGGGTGTGGCCTACGCCACCAAGGCCTTCCTGTGCCGGGCCATGGCGGCGCTGGCGGCCGAGGAGGGCATGGCCCTCGACGTGTCCACCGGGGGCGAGCTCCACGTGGCCCTGGCCGCCGGGGTGGCCCCGGGGACCCTGGTCCTGCACGGCAACAACAAGTCGGCGGACGAGCTGGGGCAGGCCCTCGAGGTCGGGGTGGGCCGCATCGTGGTGGACTCCTTCGACGAGATCGACCGCCTCCGGCGTCTCGTGGCGGGGCGGGACGGGGCGCCCCAGCCCGTGCTGCTCCGGGTGACGCCGGGCGTCGAGGCCCACACCCACGAGTTCGTGCGCACGGGCCAGGAGGACTCCAAGTTCGGGTTCGGCCTGCACTCGGGCGCCGCCGCCGAAGGGGTGGCCCGCATCCGGGCCGAGCCCGGACTGACCCTCGTGGGGCTCCACGCCCACATCGGGAGCCAGGTGTTCCGGGCCGCCTCCTTCGCCGAGGAGGTCGAGGTGCTGGCCGGGTTCTTCATCCCCCTGGGCCTGCCCGAGCTGTGCGTGGGGGGCGGCCTGGGCGAGGCCTACGTGGCGGCCGAGCGGGCACCCACCATCGGCGCCTGGGCCGAGGTCGTCCACGACGCCTGCCGCCGGGCCGGGATCCCGGCCGGGACCCGGGTCACGGCCGAGCCGGGCCGCTCCATCGTGGCCACGGCCGGCCTGACGCTGTACGAGGTGGGCACCATCAAGGACATCCCCGGCGTGCGCCGGTACGTGGCGGTGGACGGGGGGATGAGCGACAACCCCCGTCCCGTCCTCTACGGCAGCGGCTACGAGGCCTTCCTGCCCCGGGCCGCCGGGGCACGGCGCCCCGAGGCGGTCCGGGTGGTGGGCAAGCACTGCGAGTCGGGCGACATCGTGGTGGCCGACGCCCGGGTCCCGGCCGACATCAAGGTCGGTGACGTGCTGGCCACGCCTGTCACCGGGGCCTACGGGTACGCCATGGCGTCCAACTACAACAAGGTGCCCCGGCCGGCCGTGGTCTTCGTCCGGGACGGCGAGGCCCGCCTCGTGGTGCGGCGCGAGACCGTCGACGACCTGCTGCGGCTCGACGCCTGACGGGGGGCGCCCGCCACGGAGGGCGCTCCCCCTCGGTGCCCGGCGGTAGCGTGAGCCCGATGCCAGGACCCGCCCCAGACGACGCCGATGGCGCCGCCGCCCGGCCCGTGCGGGTGGCGGTCCTCGGGTGCGGGAACGTGGGTGGGGCGCTGGTCTCGATCCTCGTGACCGAGGGCGATCGCATCGCCCGGCGCTCGGGGGTGCGACTTGAGCTCGTCGGGGTGGCCGTCGCCGATCCGGCCCGGAACCGGGCCGGCGTCCCCCCGGGGATCCTGACCGGGGACGCCAAGGCCCTCGTGGCCGATCCCGGGGTCGACGTGGTGGTCGAGCTCATCGGGGGGGTCGACCCGGCCGGGTCGCTGGTGGAGCAGGCCCTGGCGGCGGGCAAGCCCGTCGTCACCGGCAACAAGGAGCTCATCGCGGCGCGGGGGGCATCGCTCGGCGCCGCCGCAGCCCGTGCCGGTGTCGACCTCCTCTACGAGGCGGCGGTGGCCGGCGCCATCCCCTTGCTGCGACCGCTGCGCGAGTCGCTCGCCGGTGAGCACGTGCACCGGGTCATGGGCATCGTCAACGGGACCACCAACTTCATCCTCACCACCATGGCCGAGGACGGCCGCTCCTACACCCAGGCCCTGGCCGAGGCCCAGCGGCTGGGCTACGCCGAGCGTGACCCCAGCGCCGACGTCGACGGCCACGACGCCGCCGCCAAGGCCGCCATCCTGGCCTCCCTGGCGTTCCGCTGCGACGTCACCGCCGACGACGTGCCCCGGGAGGGCATCGCCGCCGTCCACCCCGTCGACATCGCCTTCGCTTCCCGCCTGGGGTACGTCGTGAAGCTCCTGGCCGTGGTGGAGCGGGCCGACGACGGCGCCGACGCAGACGGGGAGGCGCCCGAGATCTCGGTGCGGGTCCACCCCGCCATGCTGCCGGCGTCGCATCCCCTGGCGGCCGTGCGCGGGGCCTACAACGCCGTGTTCGTCGAGGGGGACAACGCCGGGGAGCTCATGCTCTACGGCCGGGGGGCGGGCGGGCGGCCCACGGCCTCGGCCGTGCTCGGCGACCTGATCGACGCCGCCTACCACCTCCGCACCGGTGCCCCGGCCCGGCCGGTGCCGTCCCGGCGCCCCCGCTTCCGCTCCGCCGACGAGCTGCGCTGCGCCTGGTACCTGAACATCGACGTGGTGGACCGGCCCGGCGTCCTCGCCGCCGTGGCCGCCGTCTTCGGGGACCACGGTGTGTCCATCCGCTCCATGGAGCAGGTCGGCCTGGACGCCGAGGCCAGGCTCATCTTCCTGACCCACGTGGCCCGCGAAGGCGACGTCCGGGCCACGCTGGGCGAGCTCCGGCGCCTCGAGGCCGTCAAGCACGTCGGCGGGGTCCTGCGCGTGGTCGGGGTCGAGGAGGCGTCGTGACCGCTGTGCCCTGGCCCGGGGTGGTCGAGGCCTACCGGCCCTTCCTGCCCGTCACCGCCGACACCCCGGTGGTGACGCTGCTCGAGGGCAACACCCCGCTGCTGGAGGCCCCGCGGCTCTCGGCCCGGGTCGGCGCCAGGGTCCTGCTCAAGTTCGAGGGGATGAACCCGACGGGCTCGTTCAAGGACCGGGGGATGACCATGGCCATCTCCAAGGCCCTCGAGGAGAAGGCCAAGGCCGTGGTGTGCGCCTCCACCGGGAACACCTCGGCCTCGGCCGCCGCCTACGCCGCCCGGGCCGGCCTGCGCTGCGCCGTGCTCATCCCCGACGGGCACATCGCCCTCGGCAAGCTGGCCCAGGCCATGGTGCACGGCGCCCGGGTCCTCCAGGTGCTGGGCAGCTTCGACCAGGCCCTGGAGGTCGTGCGCCTGCTGGGCGAGCGCCAGCCGGTCACCGTGGTGAACTCGGTCAACCCGTACCGCATCGAGGGCCAGAAGACCGGTGCCTTCGAGATCGTGGACGTCCTCGGCGATGCCCCCGACCTGCACTGCATCCCGGTGGGCAATGCCGGGAACATCACCGCCTACTGGCGGGGGTACCTCGAGTACCGCGCCGCCGGCCACGCCTCGCGCCTGCCCCGCATGTTCGGGTTCCAGGCGGCCGGGGCGGCGCCCATCGTCGAGGGTCGGGTGATCGAGCACCCCGAGACGATCGCCACCGCCATCCGGATCGGGAACCCCGCCTCGTGGTACGGGGCCACGGCCGCGGCCAGCGAGTCGGGGGGCGCCATCGAGGCCGTCACCGACGAGGAGATCCTGGCCGCCTACCGCTTCCTCGCCTCCGAGGAGTCGGTGTTCTGCGAGGCAGCCTCGGCCGCCTCGGTGGCCGGCCTCCTCAAGGTGGGGGTGCCCGAGGGCGCCACCGTGGTGTGCGTCCTCACCGGCCACGGCCTCAAGGACCCCGACCTCGCCATCCACGAGATCGGGGCCAAGGCCGTCCCGGTGACGGTGGAGCCCGAGTACGACGCGGTCGTGGCCGCCCTGGGCCTGTAGCGGCGCCGGGGTCGACCCCGGCCGTGCCCGGCCGGGCCGGGACGCGGGGGCCGGGAATGACCCGGGCCCGGGGGGTGTTGTTGCCTACGAGCCGCCGGTTCCGGTACGATGACGGTACCGCCGCCCCCCGGGAGTCCCCGGAGCGGGCGACAGATCTTCGCAGTCGGTATCTCCGCGAGCGGTGCTCCGGCGGCGATTCGGTGGGGGCAGCGGTAAAAAACCCGACGAGAACGCGCCGGGTCCGTACTCTCTTGTCCCGTGTCCCCTGACGCCCGGGCTCACCGACCCCCCGACGGGGACGCAACCTAGCGAGGTGGCTGATGGCTGCAGAGCAACAGCTCGAGCGGTCCGTACTCGAACGAAAAGAACGCGAGGAGCTCCGGGCCATCGCCCAGGCGATGGCCCTCGACACGAACTCCCGCAGCAAGAAGGCCGACATCATCGACCAGATCCTGCGTGCCGCCGGGGTCGAGGTCGGTGGCGGCGCCACCAACGGCAGCACCCCGGCCCGGGCTCGTACCTCGACCCGCCGGGCGGCGACCAACGGCGCCTCCGCCGACGGCGCCGGGGAGGCCGAGGCGGGCGAGGGGCCCGCTGCCAACGGCAGCGCCGCCGCCGCCTCCCACGACGAGCCCTCCGGGTCCACCGGGGGCGACGACGACGGGAAGAGCGCGCCCTCCGACGAGGAGCCGTCGCTGGTGGCCGTGGCCGCCGGGGGGGGCTCGGCCGACGCCGCGCCCGAGCGGGGGTCGGGTGGACCCCGGGCCAGCACCAACCAGAACCAGGGTGGCCAGAACCGCCAGCACGTCCAGCAGGGCGGGGGCGGCGAGCCCGGCAACCGCCGGGGACGCCGGCGTCGGGGGCGTGAGCGGGGCACTGGCACCGGCACCGGCAGCGGTGGTGGCGGCGGCGGGGGCGAGCGCGAGCTCCAGGGCGGGGGCCAGGAGGCGCAGTACAGCGGTGAGCTGGTTCCCGTGCGGGGCCTGCTCGACCTCCGGGACGAGGGCTACGGCTTCGTCCGCGCCGAGGGCTACCTCCCGAGCGCCAAGGACGTCTACGTCTCGATCAGCCAGGCCCGCCGGTTCGCCCTGCGGCGGGGCGACTACGTCGAGGGGGCGTGCCGGCCGGCCGCCTCCAACGAGAAGTTCCCGGCCCTCATCCGCATCGACTCGGTGTGCGGGCTGGCTCCCGACGACGCCAGGGGCCGCCCCCGGTTCGAGGACCTCACCCCCCTGTTCCCGGACGAGAAGCTGCGGCTGGAGACGACCGGGGCGGCCGAGGTCACGACGCGCATCATCGACCTCCTCTCGCCCATCGGCAAGGGCCAGCGCGGCATGATCGTCTCACCCCCCAAGGCGGGGAAGACCACGGTCCTCAAGCAGATCGCCCACTCCATCGAGGCCAACAACCCCGAGGTCCACCTCATCGTGCTCCTCGTGGACGAGCGCCCCGAAGAGGTGACCGACATGCGCCGCTCGGTCAAGGGTGAGGTGGTCGCCTCGACCTTCGACCGGCCCTCGGACGAGCACACCGCCATCGCCGAGCTCACCATCGACCGGGCCAAGCGCCTGGTGGAGCTGGGCCGGGACGTGGTGATCGTCCTGGACGGCATCACCCGCCTGGCCCGGGCCTACAACCTGGCCCAGCCGGCCAGCGGCCGCATCATGTCGGGCGGTGTCGACTCGGGCGCCCTCTACCCGCCCAAGAGGTTTTTCGGTGCGGCCCGCAACATCGAGGAGGGGGGCTCGCTCACCATCCTGGCCACGGCGCTGGTGGAGACGGGCTCGAAGATGGACGAGGTGATCTTCGAGGAGTTCAAGGGGACCGGCAACATGGAGCTCCGCCTGGACCGGCGCCTGGCCGAGCGCCGCCTCTACCCCTCGATCGACGTCAACGCCAGCTCCACCCGCCACGAGGAGCTCCTCTTCGAGCGGGGCCAGCTCCAGCAGGTCTGGAAGCTGCGACGGGTGCTCAACGCCCTGGCCGCCGACGGCAGCGCCGCCGCCGGGCTCGAGCTCCTCATGGACAAGATCCGCACCACCAAGGGCAACGACGAGTTCCTGGCCGAGATCGCCAAGGGCCCGGCCCCGCCCGTCTGAGCCGGCCGGCCCGAACCCGGCACCCTCGCCCCTACACTGGAGGGACCATGAAGACCGACATCCACCCCACCTACGTCGACGCCAACGTCCGGTGCTCGTGCGGGAACACCTTCACCACCCGGTCCACCAAGGCCGAGCTGCACGTGGAGCTGTGCAACGAGTGCCACCCCTTCTTCACGGGGAAGCAGAAGCTGGTCGACTCCGGCGGCCGCGTCGAGCGCTTCCAGCGCCGCTACGGCCAGCGCAGCGGCCGGTCGACGGCCAAGCGCGCCTGACCGTGGCCCGGGCGGGAGCCTCGGGGTGACCCGCCCGCCGTCCCCCGGCCCGTCACCGCGGCCGGGACCCCCTGCCCGCCCCCTGGGTGCGACGCCCCCCTGGCTGCGATACTGAGCGCCTTGCGTCGGCGCGTCGGGGGTGGGGGACATCGCATGAGCAGGCGGGGCGGGGTGGCGCTGTGCGTGGTGCTCGCCCCCCTGGCCCTGGCGGCCTGCTCCGGTGGCGCCTCGGCCGGCACCCACTACCGGATCCCCCCCATGAGCACG
>DATJOV010000169.1:0-6980 GCA_035506735.1 Acidimicrobiales bacterium
CTGGCCATCCTCAACCCCGACTACGAGCTCATCGCCGGGCCCGAGACCGAGGAGGTCGACCTGGGGGTCTGACCCCCTTCCGGGCCCCGCCCCGCCCCGGGCGGGCCCCCCGCCCCGGCTCCCCGGGGGCCCCGGCCGGAGCGCCCCGGGGGCCCCCGTGCCCCCCGGTCCAGGGGCTTTCCTTGCCCGTGGAAGCGCTCAGTCGGTATCGTCGGCCCCCGTTCTTGGGAGACGTGTCCCGTTGCGCGGCCTCGTCCGACCCCGGGTCCGACAACCGACCGCACCGCAGACCTCGGCCGCGAGGTCTCGCCCAGGGCCCCGGCCCGTGAAGGGAGCAGCAGCCACATGACCCACTACCTCGCCGCCGAAGGGGGGTACCAGGGCTTCGTCCTGTCCGGCACCGAGAAGGTGTGGCTGGTCATCGCCCTGCTGGCCGCCGTCTTCGGCCTCGTCGTGGGCCTCAACCTCATGCGCGGGGTGCTCCGCGCCGACCAGGGCACGGTCAAGATGCGCGAGATCGCCGCCGCCATCCAGGAGGGGGCGGTGGCGTTCCTGCGCCGGCAGTTCCGGGCCATCGCCCTGGTGGTGGTGCCCCTGGCCGTCCTCATCTTCTTCACCGCCACCAAGGTGGTGCGGCCCGACGGCACCACCGCCCTGTCCTTCGGGGCGGCGGGGGGGTTCCGGGTGCTGTGCTTCCTCTTCGGCGCCTCGCTGTCGGGGCTGACCGGCTTCATCGGCATGAGCCTGGCCGTCCGGGGCAACGTCCGCACGGCGGCGGCGGCGCGCGACGGCAAGCTCCCCGGGGCCCTGCGGGTGGCCTTCCGCACCGGCGCCATCACCGGCATGCTGTGCGTGGGGCTGGGGCTGCTCGGGGCCACCATCATCGTCTTCTCCTTCCAGAATTCGGCCACGGCCGTCCTGGTGGGCTTCGGCTTCGGGGCGTCGCTCATCGCCCTGTTCATGCGGGTGGGCGGCGGCATCTTCACCAAGGCGGCCGACGTGGGGGCCGACCTGGTGGGCAAGGTGGAGGCCGGGATCCCCGAGGACGACCCCCGCAACGCCGCCACCATCGCCGACAACGTGGGCGACAACGTGGGCGACTGCGCCGGCATGGCGGCCGACCTCTTCGAGTCCTACGTGATCACCATCGTGGCCGCCATCATCCTGGGCTACGCCGCCTTCACCTCCCTGGGGGGGTCGTTCAAGGTCCACTCGGCCCGGGCCGTGGTCTTCCCCCTCATCGTGCCCGCCATCGGCATCGTGGCCTCGGCCATCGGGGTCTACGTGGTCCGGGCCAGGCCCAACGACCGCTCGGCCATGGCCCCCATCAACCGGGGATTCTGGACCGCGGCGGCCGTGACCATCCTGGGGGCGGGCCTCGTGGCCGGCCTCTACCTCCACTACATGAAGGCCTTCTACGCCGTGCTCACCGGTGTGGTGCTCGTCCTGGTGGCCAGCCAGATCACCGAGCACTTCACCTCGACCGAGCGCAACCCCGTGCACGAGATCGCCGAGTCGGCCCGCACCGGGCCGGCCACCACCACCCTGGCCGGCATCAGCATCGGGCTCGAGTCCACGGTGTGGGCCATCATCGCCATCGCCCTGGCCATCGGGGTGTCGGTGTGGCAGGCCCACGGCAACATCGAGCTCACCCTGTACCTGATCTCGCTGACCGGCATCGGCATGCTCTCCACCGCCGGCATGGTGGTGTCGGAGGACAGCTTCGGCCCCGTCTCGGACAACGCCGCCGGCGTGGCCGAGATGTCGGGGGAGTTCACGGGCGAGGCGGAGCGGGTCATGGTGAGCCTCGACGCCGTGGGCAACACCACCAAGGCCATCACCAAGGGTGTGGCCATCGGCTCGGCCGTGATCGCCTCGGTGTCGCTGTTCGGCTCCTTCGTCGAGACCATCGTGACCCAGCTGGGCCTGCACGTCCCGGCGTCGAAGCTCTTCAGCATCCCCCAGACGCAGATCAACGTGTCCCTCCCGACCACCTTCATCGGCCTGCTCATCGGGGGCTCGGTGGCCTTCCTGTTCTCGTCGCTGGCCATCCGGGCGGTGGGACGTTCGGCCGGCACCGTGGTGCACGAGGTGCGCCGCCAGTTCCGGGAGCACCCCGGGATCATGGACTACACCGAGAAGCCCGAGTACGGCCGGGTCATCAGCATCTGCACCGCCGCGGCCCAGCGCGAGCTGGTCACGCCGGCCCTGCTGGCGGTGCTCACGCCGGTGATCGTGGGCTTCGGCATCAACTACTTCGCCCTGGGGGCCTTCCTGGCCGCCGCCATCCTCACCGGGCAGCTCATGGCCAACTTCCTGTCCAACTCCGGCGGGGCCTGGGACAACGCCAAGAAGTTCATCGAGGACGGCAACGAGGGGGGCAAGGGGTCCGAGGCCCACAAGGCGGCCGTCATCGGCGACACGGTGGGCGACCCCTTCAAGGACACCGCCGGCCCCGCCCTCAACCCCCTCATCAAGGTCATGAACCTGGTGTCGCTGCTCATCCTCCCCGCCGTCATCACCCTGCGTCACCACACCGGGGCCCGGCTCGGCATCGCCGGGGGCGCCCTCGTGGTCCTGGCGGCGGCCATCGCCTTCTCCAAGCGCAGGTCCGAGGGCTTCGGGGCCGAGGAAGAGGCCGCCGGCCAGTCGGGCGAGCTGACCCCGCCGCCTGCGGCGGTGGAGGCCTAGGGGCCCCCGGGGCGGGCACGGCCCGCCCCCGCCGCCGTCCTTCGGGTGAAAGGCCTGGTCAGGGCGGTCGGTCCGGGGTGCTGTTGACACCGCCGAGCCGTTCCCCCCACGCTCACAACGACCATGCCAGCCTCCACCCGAACCCGTTCCGGCCGTAGCGACCCGGGGGGCAAGCCCCTCGTGATCGTCGAGTCGCCCGCCAAGGCGCGGACCATCGGCGCCCTGCTGGGGCCGGACTTCGTGGTGGAGTCGTCGGTGGGCCACATCCGCGACCTGCCCCGCCGGGCCGACGAGGTGCCCTCGGCCTACAAGTCCGAGGGGTGGGCCCGCCTGGGGGTGGACGTCGACAACGGCTTCAAGCCCCTCTACGTGGTGGCCCCGGAGAAGAAGTCGGTGGTGGCCAAGCTCAAGTCCCTCCTGCGGGAGGCGAGCGAGGTCTATCTCGCCACCGACGAGGACCGGGAAGGGGAGTCCATCGCCTGGCACCTGACCGAGGTGCTCTCCCCCCGGGTGCCGGTCAAGCGCATGGTCTTCCACGAGATCACCCCGTCGGCCATCCAGCGGGCGGTGGAGGAGTGGCGGGACCTCGACCGCCGCCTGGTCGACGCCCAGGAGGCCCGGCGCATCCTCGACCGCCTGTACGGCTACGAGGTCTCCCCCGTCCTCTGGAAGAAGGTGATGCCCCGCCTCTCGGCCGGCCGGGTCCAGAGCGTGGCCACCCGCATGATCGTGGAGCGGGAGCGGGCCCGCATGCGCTTCCGCGCCGCCACCTGGTGGGACCTGGAGGGGACCTTCGAGCCCGCCGCGGACGCCGGTCAGCGCTTCGGCGCCACCCTGGTGGCCGTGGGGGGCACGGCGGTGGCCACGGGACGCGACTTCGACGAGGCCGGCGCCCTGGTGCGGGCCGACGCCGCCGTGCTGGGCGAGGCCGACGTCACCGCCCTGGCCCGGGGCCTCGAGGGCCGACCCTTCACGGTGCGCTCCGTCACCGAAAAGCCCTACCGGCGCTCGCCCGCCCCCCCCTTCATGACCTCGACGCTGCAGCAGGAGGCCAGCCGGAAGCTGCGCTTCGGGGCCCAGCGCACCATGCAGGTGGCCCAGCGCCTGTACGAGCAGGGGTGGATCACCTACATGCGCACCGACTCCACCACCTTGTCGGACGAGGCCCTGGCGGCGGCCCGCTCCCAGGCGGCCGCCCTGTACGGCCCGGAGTTCGTCCCCGGCAACCCCCGCCGCTACGAGCGCAAGGTGAAGAACGCCCAGGAGGCCCACGAGGCCATCCGCCCCGCCGGGGAGGTGTTCCGCACCCCGGACCAGGCCGGCGGCACCCTGAACGGGGACATGCTCCGCCTCTACGACCTCATCTGGAAGCGCACCGTCGCCTCGCAGATGGCCGACGCCACCGGCACCAGCGCCCAGGTGCGCCTGGTGGGGACGCCGGCGGGGGGCACGGCCGCCGACGAGGCGGAGTTCGCCGCCTCGGGCACGGTGATCGGCTTCCCCGGCTTCCTGCGCGCCTACGTCGAGGGCTCCGACGACCCCGACGCCGAGCTGGCCGAGCGCGAGGTGCAGCTGCCGCCCCTGGCCGAGGGGGACGCCCTGGCGGCCCGCCAGCTCGAGCCCAGGTCCCACACCACCCAGCCCCCGGCCCGCTACACCGAGGCCTCCCTGGTGAAGGCGCTCGAGGAGCTGGGCGTGGGCCGCCCCTCCACCTACGCCAGCATCCTGGGCACCATCCAGGACCGCGGCTACGTGTGGAAGAAGGGCACGGCCCTGGTGCCCTCGTTCACGGCCTTCGCCGTGGTGGGCCTGCTCGAGCGCTACTTCGCCTCGCTGGTGGACTACGGCTTCACCGCCGCCATGGAGGACGACCTGGACGAGATCGCCCAGGGCGAGCAGGAGGCGCTGCCGTGGCTGACCCGCTTCTACTTCGGCGACGAGGATCCGGGGCGGGGCGCTGCGGGCCCGGCCGGGTCGGCCCAGGGCAACGGGCACGGGGGCCGGGGCCTCAAGGTCGAGGTGGCCGCCCACCTGGGGGAGATCGACGCCCGCGAGGTGAACTCCATCCCCATCGGGACCGACGCCGCCGGCGACCCCATCGTGGTCCGGGTCGGCCGCTACGGCCCCTACCTCCAGCGGGGCGAGGAACGGGCCTCCATCCCCGACGACCTGCCCCCCGACGAGCTCACCCCGGAACGGGCCGAGGAGCTCCTGGCCGCCCCCTCGGGTGACCGCACCCTGGGTACCGACCCCGAATCCGGGCTCGAGGTGCTGGTGCGCTCGGGCCGCTTCGGCCCCTACATCCAGCTGGGCCCGGCCGTCGAGGGGGGCGAGCGGCCTCGCACGGCCTCGCTCTTCAAGTCCATGCAGGTGGACACCGTGACCCTGGAGCAGGCCCTCGAGCTGCTCCGCCTCCCCCGGCCGGTGGGGAAGGACCCCGACTCGGGCGAGGAGATCCAGGCCCTCAACGGGCGCTTCGGGCCCTATCTGAAGAAGGGGAGCGACACCCGCAGCCTGGAGAGCGAGGAGCAGCTCCTCACGGTGTCCCTGGACCAGGCCCTGGCCCTGTTCGCCCAGCCCAAGACCAGGCGGGGCCGGGCGGCGGCCACCCCCCTGCGCGAGCTCGGTCCCGATCCCGAGACGGGGGGCGCCGTCACGGTGCGCTCGGGGCGCTTCGGGCCCTACGTGACCGACGGGACCACCAACGCCTCGCTGCGCAAGGGCGACGAACCCGAGACCATCACCATGGAGCGGGCGGCCGAGCTGCTGGCCGACCGCCGCGCCGCCGGACCCTCCACCCGGGCCCGGGGCCGCAAGGCGGCGGGGACCGCCAAGAAGGCCGGATCGGCCGCCAAGGCGGCCGGCGCCAAGAAGGCGGCCAAAGCCGGCGCCAAGCCGGCCAAGAAGGCGGCCAAGAAGCCGGCCAAGAAGGCGGCCAAGAAGACGGCGAAGACGACGGCCGAGAAGACCGCCCCGGGCCCGTGAGCGGGCGGGGCCGCCTCATCGCCGTCGAGGGGATCGACGGCTGCGGCAAGAGCACCCAGGCCCGCCGCCTGGCCGACGTCCTGGGGGCACGGCGCACGTCCGAGCCCGGGAGCACGCCCCTGGGGGCAGAGCTGCGCCGGCTCGTGCTCGGGGCCGACCTTCCCCCCATCACGGCCCGGGCCGAGGCCCTCCTCATGGCGGCCGACCGGGCCCAGCACGTCGAGGACGAGCTCCGGCCCTGGCTGGAGGCGGGGCAGTGGGTGGTGACGGAGCGCTTCTCGGGCTCCACCCTGGCGTACCAGGGCTACGGGCGCGGCCTCGACCTGCCCGGGCTCGAGCGCCTGGTCACCTGGGCGGCGGGGGGCCTCGAGCCCGATCTCACCGTCCTGCTCGACGTCCCGGTGGAGCTGGCCGCGTCCCGGCGGGCCGGGCAGCGCCCCGACCGCCTCGAGGCCCAGGGAGCCGACTTCCACGCCCGGGTGCGGGCCGGCTACCTGGCGCTGGCCGGCGCCGCCCCGGGGCGGTGGGCGGTGGTGGAGGGCGCAGGGGAGGTCGAGGCCGTGGCCGAGGCCGTCCTGGCCGTGGTGGCGGCCCGCCTGGGTCCGCTCCCGGTGCGGGCGCCGTGACCGCCGTCGAGGACGAGCTCCCCGCCCCGGCCCTCTTCGCCACCGTGGTGGGTCAGGCCGACGCCGTGGCCCAGCTCCGGGCGGCGGCACGGCGCCCCGTCCACGCCTACCTGGTGACGGGCCCCACCGGCCTGGGGCAGCGGGACCTGGTGCGGGGCTTCGGCGCCGCCCTGCTCTGCCCCCGGGGCGGCTGCGGGGCGTGCGAGACGTGCCGGCGGGCCCTGGCCGGGATCCACCCCGACCTGGTCGAGGTGGAGCGGGCCGGGGCCGCCCTGACCGTCGACGACGCCCGCACCGTGGTGCGCCTGGCCCAGCGCCGCCCCCTCGAGGGGCACCGCCAGGTCATCGTGGTGCCCGACCTCCACCTGGCCCGGGTGGCGGCCCCGGTGCTCCTCAAGACCCTGGAGGAGCCGGCCGGTCCCACCGTCTTCGTCCTCCTGGCCGAGGTCGTCCCGGCCGAGCTGGCCACCGTGGCCAGTCGCTGCGTGCGGGTGGAGCTGCGTCCCCTGCCCGAGGCGGCCATGGTGCGGTGGCTGGAGTCCCAGGGCCTGGGGGGGGCGCTCGCGGCCGAGCTGGCCGGCGCGGCCGGGGGCAGCGTGGAGCGGGCCCGGCTCCTGGCCGAGGACCCCGGCTTCGCCCAGCGCCGGGCCCGGTGGCGCTCGGTGCCGGAGCGCCTCG
>DATJOV010000170.1:0-9470 GCA_035506735.1 Acidimicrobiales bacterium
CGTAGCGGGCCACCTTGACGGCGGTCTCGACCGCCTCGGCCCCGGAAATGACGAGGAACGAGCGCTTGTCGTGATCGCCCGGCGTCAGGGCGTTGAGCCGCTCGCACACCTCCACGTAGCTCTCGTACGGCGTCACCTGGAAGCACGTGTGGGTGAAGCGCGCCGCCTGCTCCTCGATCGCCGCCACCACCGCCGGCGCGCTGTTTCCCACGTTCGTGACCGAGATCCCGGAGCCGAAGTCGATGAGGCGGTTGCCGTCCACGTCCTCGACCCAGCCCGGCCCGGCGTCTCTGATGAAGATCCCCAGGGTGACGCCCACACCGCGTGGGACGGCGGCGGCGCGCCGGGCGGTGAGCGCCAGTGACACGGGCCCGGGGAGGGGTGCGGCCACCCGGGGGACGGGGGGATCGGACTCGTCGCTCGACATGGGGCTCCTCACCTGGCTGGCGGTGCCGGGTCCGCCACGCCGACCGGCGTCCTCGGACCTTTCGGGGCAAATTACCGCCGGTGGGAGGCCTCCGTGCCGGGGTCCCGGCCACCGCCGCCCGGGCGGCACTCCGGGCCGGGGGATCGGGACCTTCGGCACTACTGAGCGTGGCGGCCCGGAGGAACGATGGGGTCATGGCGATCGACACGACCGACGTGGTGGCCGCCACCCCCCGGGTGGCCGGGCATGTGGCCGAACTCCTCGGCACGGTCGAGCGGAAGAACCCCGGGGAGCCCGAATTCCACCAGGCGGTCCACGAGGTGCTCGTCTCGCTCGTCCCGGTGCTCAATCGCGTGCCGCGCTACATGGACGAGAAGATCCTGGAGCGGCTGGTCGAACCCGACCGGACGATCAGCTTCGGCATCAACTGGGTGGACGACACCGGTCGGATCCAGGTCAACCGGGGGTACCGGGTACAGATGAGCAGTTCGATCGGCCCCTACAAGGGCGGGCTCCGGTTCCACCCCTCGGTCTACCCGGGACTGCTCAAGTTCCTCGCCTTCGAGCAGACGCTGAAGAACGCCCTGACGACGTTGCCCATGGGTGGGGCCAAGGGGGGATCGGACTTCGACCCCAAGGGCCGCAGCGAGTCCGAGATTCGCCGGTTCTGCCAGTCGTTCATGACCGAGCTCTACCCGTACATCGGGGAGTTCACCGATGTACCGGCGGGCGACATCGGGGTCGGCACGCGCGAGATCGGCTACCTCTTCGGCCAGTACAAGCGGATCTCCAAGCGGTTCGTGGGAGCGATCACCGGCAAGGGCGTCAACTGGGGCGGTTCCCAGGTGCGGCAGGAGGCCACCGGCTACGGTGCCGTCTACTTCGCCCGCGAGATGCTCGGCACCCGCGGGGACGACATCGAGAGCAAGAACTGCCTGGTGTCGGGAAGTGGCAACGTGGCCCAATTCACGGCGGAGAAGATCCTGCACCTGGGCGGCCGGGTTCTCACCCTCTCGGACTCCGACGGCTTCGTCCACGATCCCGACGGGATCGATCGGGACAAGCTCGAGTGGGTCAAAGTCCTCAAGAACGAGCGGCGTGGGCGCATACGGCAGTATGCCGAGCGCTTCGCCCGGGCGACGTACGTGGAAGCCACACCGGGCGAGACGAACGCCCTGTGGGCCGTCCCCGCCGACTGCGCCTTCCCCTGCGCCACCCAGAACGAGATCAGCGCTCGTGACGCCGATGCCCTCGTGGCCAATGGCGTCCGCCTCGTGGTCGAAGGGGCCAACATGCCCACGACCCCGGCGGCCGTCGCCACGCTGATCCACCACGGTGTCCTCTACGCTCCCGGCAAGGCCGCCAACGCGGGCGGCGTCGCCGTGTCCGGGCTGGAGATGGCCCAGGACATGCAACTCTCCCAGTGGAGCCGGGAGGAGGTGGACGGGCGGCTGCAGACCATCATGAAGCACATCCACGACACCACCCGTCAGACTGCGGAGGACTACGGAGTCCCCGGGAACTACGCCACGGGCGCCAACATCGCCGGGTTCGTGAAAGTCGCCGACGCTATGCTCGACGAGAGCCCGATCTAGATCGGGATGCGACCGAAGGTTCTGAGCGCGGAGGCAGACCGTTGCCGACCCTGACGACGCCGAACACCATATCCCCGAAGGCCGAACGGGCCCGCGTGCCCCACGTCGGTCACGATGGGTGACCTTCCGGCTGCGGCCGCTGCCGCCGTAGTGGACATCCGAGGGCTCGACGCCCTCATCGCCACGCTGGTCGAGCTCGGCTACGACACGCGGGGGCCTGTCGTGCGCGACGGTGCCGTCATGCCCGGATCGGTGCGGTCGGTGGCAGACCTGCCGGCCGGCTTCCGCGACGTCCAGGCGCCTGGGTCCTACCAGGGTCACCGGACGGGCGACTCCCACCTCTTCGCCTGGGCCGTGGGTCCGGGGTCGTGGAAGGCGGAGTTCTTCCCTCCCGCCCAGGAGCTGTGGCGGATCTCGGGCGACGAGCTCGTCGATCCCGGGACGGCGCCGACATTGCGGCCGGAGGTGCCGTCGTCGGGGCCGCCGCTCGCCATCGTGGGGGCCCGGCCGTGCGAGAAGGCGGCCCTCGACGTCCTGGCCCGGGTGCTCGGGGACGAGGGCGCCGGGGATCCCCGCTTCGGAGCTCGCCGGCACGGGATGTTCCTGGTCGTGGCCGAGTGCGGGACCCCGGCCGCCACCTGCTTCTGCACCGCCATGGGCACGGGTCCCGGTGCCGACTCGGGTTTCGACCTGGCGCTGACCGAGATCGACGACGAGGGGGGCCATCGCTTCCTGGTCCGGGCCGGCACCGTCGCCGGGGCCGACGTCTTGGCCCGCGTCCCGGGCACGAGCCCGACCGAGCCGGATCTGATCGCCCGGCGCGCCGTCCTGGACGGGGCGGCGGCTGCCGTGACCCGCAGCCTGCCCACGGAGGGGCTGCCCGAGCTGCTCGAGCGCAACCTGGAGCACCCTCGCTGGGTCGACGTGGCCGGCCGGTGCCTGGCCTGCGGGAATTGCACCCTGGTGTGTCCCACCTGCTTCTGCAGTGACGTCCGGGACGTCACCACCGTGGGCGGGGACGTCGTCAGGAAGCGGACGTGGGCGTCGTGCTTCGACCTCGGCCATTCCTTCCTCCACGGCGGGGCGGTACGGGCGTCGGGCGCCAGCCGCTACCGCCAGTGGCTCACCCACAAGCTCTCCACCTGGTGGGACCAGTTCGACACGTCGGGCTGCGTGGGGTGCGGCCGGTGCATCACCTGGTGTCCGGTGGGCATCGACCTGACCGAGGAGGTGGGCGAGATCGCCCGGAGCGATGGCGCCGTACGGGGACACGAGCCCGAGGAGGTGTCGACGTGACGACGTCCATCGCCGACCTGGTGTCCTCCCACCCCCTGCTGGCGGGCCTGCCCGGCGACGCCACCACCACGGTGGCAGGCTGCGCCCGCAACGTGGCGGTGGAGGCGGGCGAGCTCCTCCTGGCCGAGAACGATCCAGCCGACACCCTCTACCTCGTGCGGCGGGGCCAGGTGGCCATCGAGGTCCACGCCCCGGGCCACGGTCCCGTGCTCATCGAGACGGTGGGACCGGGCGAGGCGGTGGGGTGGAGCTGGCTGTTCCCCCCCTACCGCTGGCACTTCGACGCCCGGGCCCTCGAGCCCGTGGGGGTGGTGGCGGTGGACGCCGTCTGCCTGCGGGCCAAGGCCGAGGCCGATCCCCGCCTCGGGTACGAGCTCATGCAGCGGGTGGCGGGGGTGCTCCTCGACCGCCTCCAGATGACCAGGCTCCGGCTGCTCGACCTCTACGGGGGCGGTGGTGGTGCCTGAGGCTCCCCCGGCCCCCACGGTGGGTCCGGCACGGGATGGGTCGGCGGGACACGGCTCGATGGCCCCCGTGCTGCACCGCATCGTGGAGCGGCGCCAGGAGACCACCGACGTGACCACCCTGACCATGGTCCCGGTCGAGGGGTCGACCCTGGGCTTCTGCAACGGCCAGTTCAACATGGTGACGGCGCTGGGCGTCGGGGAGGTGGCCGTCTCGATCAGCAGCGCCGCCGGGGCGGGAGGGCCGCTCGTCCACACGGTGCGCGACGTCGGGGCCGTCACCCACGCCCTGTGCGAGACCCGGGTCGGTGCGGTGGTGGGCGTACGCGGCCCCTACGGCCGCGGCTGGGCCGTCCCCGACGCCCCGGCACCCGGTGCCGTCGGCGGTGACGTCGTGGTCGTGGCCGGGGGCATCGGCCTGGCCCCCCTGCGGGGGGCGGTGTCGGACCTGGTGGACGGAGGTGGGGCCGGTGGACGGCGGGTCTTCCTGGCCGTGGGTGCCCGGGAGCCCTCCCAGCTCGTCTTCGGCCAGGACCTGGCGCGGTGGTCGGCGGCGGGAGCCGACGTGGCCGTCACCGTCGACGTGGCGAGGGCGGGGTGGACGGGCCACGTGGGCCTGGTCACGGCCCTCCTGGACCACGCCGGCTTCGCCCCGGCGGGCGCCGTGGCCCTCGTGTGCGGGCCCGAGATCATGATGCGGTTCAGCGCCCGCAGCCTGCTCGACGCCGGCTTCGCCCCCGAGTCGATCCAGGTGTCGCTGGAGCGCAACATGCAGTGCGGCGGCGCCTGGTGCGGCCACTGCCAGCTGGGCCCGTTCCTCCTCTGCCGCGACGGGCCCGTCCTGCCGTACGGCGGGCGCGTGGCCGGCCTGCTCCTGGAGCGTGAACGATGAGCCCGGACCCGTCCCCGGCGCTCCCCACGGTGGCGGTGTGGAAGTTCGCCTCGTGCGACGGATGCCAGCTCAGCCTGCTCGACTGCGAGGACGAGCTCTTGACCCTGGCCGAGTCGGTTCGGTTCGCCCACTTCACGGAGATGTCACGGGCCGCGGTGGCCGGCCCCTACGACCTGTCCCTGGTGGAGGGATCGATCACGACCGCCGCCGATGCCCTGCGCATCCGCACCATCAGGGCCCAGTCCCGCCTGCTCTTCACCATCGGTGCCTGCGCCACGTCCGGGGGGATCCAGGGATTGCGCAACTTCGCCGCCTCGGGTGCCTACGCCGGGATGGTCTACGCCCACTCGGAATACATCTCCTCGCTCGACACGTCGACGGCCATCGCCGACCACGTCCCGGTGGACTTCGAGCTCCACGGCTGCCCCATCGACCGCCGTCAGCTCCTGGAGCTGATCACGGCCACCCTGGCGGGACGGCGGCCCGCCATTCCCGGCTACTCGGTGTGCCAGGAGTGCAAGGCCCGGGGGACCGTGTGCCTGCTCGTGGCCCATGGCACGGCATGCCTGGGTCCGGTGACCCGGGCCGGATGCGGTGGCCTGTGCCCGTCGGTGGGCCGGGGCTGCTTCGGGTGCTTCGGGCCCGCCGACACGGCCAACACCGTGTCGCTTTCGACACGGCTGCGCCACGACGGGGCGGGCGAGGCCCAGGTGGCGCGCCTCTTCCGCACGTTCAACGCCGCCGCACCCGTCTTCCTGGCCGCATCGGTGGCCCACGGTGGCGCACCGCCCGCCGACGACGGTGCCGCCACGCCCTCCCCCCGAGGGCCGTCGCCGGAACGGGACCCGTGAGCCACGGCACCGGACCACGGCGCGTCGACGTGGACGGCATCGCCCGGGTCGAGGGGGAGGGATCGCTCCACCTCGAGGTGCGCGACGGCACCGTGACCGGGGTCCAGCTCCAGATCTTCGAGCCACCCCGCTACTTCGAGGCCATGCTGGTGGGCCGGGACTTCACCGAGGCGCCCGACATCACCGCCCGCATCTGCGGGATCTGCCCCGTCGCCTACCAGATGAGCGCCTGCGCCGCCATGGAGGACGCCTGCGGTGTGGCCGTCACCGAGCCCATCCGCCGGCTCCGGCGTCTGCTCTACTGCGGCGAGTGGATCCAGAGCCACGCCCTCCACGTCTACCTCCTCCACGCCCCGGATTTCCTGGGGTGTGCCGACGCCGTGGAGCTCGCCGCCATCGATCGCCCGGCGGTGGAGCGGGGACTGCACCTCAAGAAGACCGGGAACCTCGTCATGGAGACGGTGGGCGGTCGGGCCGTGCACCCCGTCAACGTCAGGGTGGGCGGCTTCTACCGGGCCCCGGACCCGGCCGCCGTCGCCGCGCTGGTGGACCCCCTGCGCCAGGCCCGCGACGACGCCGTGCGCACCGTCGAGTGGGTCACGGGCTTCGCCTTTCCCGACCTGTCGGCCCCCTACCGCTTCGTGGCCCTGGGCGGCACCGAGGGCTATCCGATCGAGACCGGGGAGGTGCGCTCCTCCGACGGCCGGCGGCTCACCCCGGCGGCGTTCGCCGATCTCGTGGTGGAGGAGCACGTCGAGCGCTCGACGGCGCTGCATGCCCGCCTGGAGGGCCGCTACGACTACCTGACCGGGCCCCTGGCCCGTTACGCCCTCAACGCCGACCGGTTGCCACCGCTCGCCGCCCAGGCGGCCCAGGGGGCCGGCCTCGGGCCGTCGTGCACCAACCCGTTCCGCAGCATCGTGGTCCGGGCCGTCGAGCTGGTGGCGGTGTGCGAGGAGGCCCTGGCGCTGGCGTCGTCGTACGAGCCGCCCGATCCTCCCGCCGTGGAGGTGCGACCGCGGGAGGCCACGGGCACCGGGGCCACCGAGGCCCCACGGGGGCTCCTCTTCCACCAGTACGACATCGACCGGTCGGGGACCATCCGGCGGGCCCGGATCGTCCCCCCCACGTCGCAGAACCAGCTCACCATCGAGGCCGACCTGCGCCGGGTGGCGCAAGGCGCGCTCGATCTCGGCGACGACGAGTTGCAGTGGCGGTGCGAGCAGGCCGTGCGCAACCACGACCCCTGCATCTCGTGCGCAGCCCACTTCCTCGACGTCACGGTGGGGCCGGCGTGACCTCCCCCGGGTCCCGGCCGCCCGTCGTGATCGTGGCCGGCCTGGGCAACGAGTTCCGGCACGACGACGGCGTCGGCCCGGTAGTGGCGGCCCGCTGCGCGGGCACGGTGGCCTCGGTGCGTGAGGTGGGACCGTTGGGCGATCCCCTCGACCTCCTCGGCCAGTGGGACGGGGCCGACCTCGCCGTGGTGGTGGACGCCGTGCGCTCCGGTGCGCCGGCCGGCACGGTCTCGGTCCTCGAGCTGACCGGGGGCGGGGACGGGGGAGGACATCGTGAGGGCCCCCGGGACGCCACCAGCACCCACGGCATCGGCCTGGCCCGGGTGGTGCGGCTGGCCCGCATCCTGGGTCAGGCCCCGGCCCGGGTCGCCGTGGTCGGCATCGAGGGCCTGGACTTCGGCCGCGGCCGCGGGCTCAGCCCGGCCGTGGCGGCGGCGGTGGGAGCGGCGGTCGACCGGGTCGTCGCCCTGATCGAGGAGGTCGGGACATGTGCGTGAGCCGACTGCACCGGGTCCGGAACGGGGCCGGCCCGGGCGCGGTGGAGGTCGAGGATCTCGACGGCGCCGTGCACCGGGTGTCGCTGCTGGCGCTCGAAGGGCCGCCGCCCACCCCCGGGGAGTGGCTCGTGGTCCACAGCGGCTACGCCCTCGACCGGGTCGACCCCGACGAGGCCCGTGCCGTCCTGGACGAGGTCCGCCGGGCCAACGCGCTCGGGACGGCCGTCCCGCCGTCCCCCGGAACGCCTCCCACCCCGGCGGCCACGGGGGACCTGTCATGAGGAGCCCATCATGAGGAGCCCATCATGAGAAACATCGTGGCCACCCCGCACACCACGGTCACCCGCCGTCGCCCCGTCCCGGGGGTGGTGATGGCCGGTCTGACCGCCCTGGTGAGCGGCGTGTCGGTCTTCGTCAACGCCTACGGGGTGCACGCCGTGCGGGACCCCGCCCTGTACACGACGGCCAAGAACCTGGTCGCCGCCCTCCTCCTGGCCGGCGCCACCGCCGTGGCCTGGACCGTGCGCGGCCGGCGCCCCGACTCGGGGCCGGCCCGCTACCTGGGGGTGGCCGCGTCCGACCGTGCCCCTGGCCCCGTCGGCACCGCGCACCAGGGGCGGCGGAGCCCGGAGTGGCTCGGCCTCGCCTACGTGGGTGTGGTCGGGGGGGGTCTGGCCTTCGTCCTGTTCTTCGACGGCCTGGCCGACAGCGCCGCCGCCCCCGCCGCCTTCTGGCACGACACCCTGGTGATCTGGGTGGCGCTGCTGGCCGGGCCGCTCCTGCGGGAGCGCCCGGCGTGGTGGAACCTGGCCGCCGTCGGCGTGCTGGTGGCGGGCGAGGTGGCCATCACCGGCGGAGTGGGCCACCTCGCCGCCGACCGGGGCACGTTGCTCGTGCTGGGAGCCACCATCCTGTGGTCCGTCGAGGTGGTGATGGCCAAGGTGCTGCTGCGCCACCGCAGCCCCGGGGCCGTGGCCCTGACCCGCATGGCCGTCGGGGGGGCGACCCTCGTCGTGTACCTGGCCGCCACGGGCGCCGTGCACGGCCTCGTGACCATGGGCGCCGGCCAGCTGGGCTGGGTCCTGCTCACCGGCGCCCTCCTGGCCTGCTACGTGGCCACGTGGCTGACCGCCCTGGCCCGGGCCCGGGCCCTCGACGTGACCTCGGTCCTGGTGGCCGGGGCCCTGGTCACGGCCCTCCTCCAGCTCGCGGCGGGGACGTCCTCCCTCGGGGCCCAGGCCCTCGGGCTGGTGCTCGTGGCCGTGGGGGCGGCCCTGGTGGGGGGGGCCGCCCTGCGACGGGTCCGCTCCGTCCCCTCGCCGTCGCCGTCGCCGCGGTGAGCGCGCCCGCCGTCGCCGTCCCGGCCGGGGCCGGGGTCCCCGAGCTCCCGGGCCCCGTCCTCTTCGCACGCTACGCCTACCCTCCCAACGCCCTGGGGTACTGCGGCCCCGGGGACCCGGCGGCGCTGCTGGGCATGGCGTCGGAGGGCACCGACCTGGGGGGCCTGCGGCACCTCGCCGCCCAGTTCGAGGGGGCCTGGCCCTATCTCGAGCTCATCGCCGGCTGCAACGGGATTCCCGAGCCCCTCGACCGCAGGGTGGTCGAGGCCTACTGGACCGGCAACACCCTTCTGACGCGGGTGACCCCCACCGACCTGCGCTCGTCGCTCCAGGACCGCTTCGCCCGGCGCGAGCGCGTCGCCCTGGGCTCGGTGGTCGATGCCGTGCCCGGGGGGATCCCCCAGCACGGCTTCCACGTCTTCGCCGTCTACCCCTGGCTCGGGCTCCTGCGGGCCGGGCGCGAGGGTCCCGCCCTGGAGATCCTCGACCGGTGCCGCATCCGCTGGGGGACCGTGGTGTCGGTCGACGGGGACACGGTGGCGGTGCGGAGTCGGCCCTTGCGCTTCGAGGGATCGCGCCTGGTGCTCGGGGCGCAGCGCCCCGAGATCGCCCGCCACGGCGTGGGCGGGACCGCCCTGGGGAACCCGGTCGTCCCCGGCGACACGGTGTCGCTGCACTGGGACTGGGTGTGCGACCGATTGTCGAACGAAGCCCTGCGCTGGCTGCGGCACTGTACGGCGCGCAATCTCCACGCCGTCAACGCCCTGGCCCGCCCGGGCCCTGCGGTGGCATGCGGAGCCTGAGGAGAGG
>DATJOV010000171.1:0-10103 GCA_035506735.1 Acidimicrobiales bacterium
CGCGCCCGCAGCGGCGTGTCGGCGTCGACGCCCACCGGGCCCGCTCAGGCCCCGTCCCGCTGGAGCAGCAGGACCCCGGACGGGGTGCCACCCCCCGACGTCACCACGGCCGTGCGGGCCCCGGCGACCTGGCGCTCGCCGGCCTCGTGGCGCAGCTGGGTCACGGCCTCGTACAGGAAACCGAACCCGTGGGTCCGGCCCTCGGACAGCTGCCCACCGTGGGGGTTGACGGGGAGCTCGCCGTCCAGGGCGATGCGCCGGCCCCCGTCCAGCCAGTCCCGGGCCTCGCCCAGCCCGCAGAACCCGAGCGCCTCCAGCCACGAGAGGGCGTTGAAGGTGAACCCGTCGTAGAGGAGGGCCACGTCCACGTCCCGGGGCCGCAGCGAGGTCCGCGTCCACAGGTGGGCGGCCTGACCCAGGACCTGGGGCTCGTGGGTCACCGTCCCCTGGTCCCACGACACCCGCTCCAGGATCTGGGTCCCGACGGCCTCGACCCGCACCGCCGGGTGGGGAAGGTCCCCGGCCACCGAGGCGTCCGACACCACCACGGCGATGGCGCCGTCGCACGGTACGTCGCAGTCGTAGAGCCCGAAGGGCGAGGAGATGGGCCGGGCCGACAGGTAGTCGTCCATGGTCATGGGGTGGCGGTAGATGGCGGCGGGGTTGCGGGCCGCATTGGCCCGGCCGTTGAGGGCGATCCAGCCGAGCACCTCCCGGTCCGCCCCGTAGCGATGGAGGTACTGGCTGGCGTTCATGGCGATCCAGTTGGCCGCCGACATGGCCCCGAAGGGGGCCTGCCACTGGCGCAAGCCCGACACCCGCCCTCCTGCGGGGGGACGGAGGCCCAGGGCGGCGTAGGTGGACTCCCACACGGTGCGGAAGCACAGGACGTGCCGGCACAGCCCGCCGGCGACGGCCAGCATGGCGGCGATGACCGACCCGCCCGGCCCCGGGAGCTCACCGCCGCCGTTGATCCAGGTGGGGTGGAGGCGCAGCGCCTCCTCGACCGCCGTCACACCGCCCTCGCTCATGCCCATGGGGGCCGCGCCGGGGTAGGTGGAGAGCCCGTCGATGTCCTCCAGGGCCAGCCCGGCGTCGGCCACGGCCCCGAGACAGGCGTCCACGGCCAGCGACACCGGGTCGCGCATGAGCCGCCGCCCGAGGGCGGAGCGCCCGATGCCCGACAGCACGGCCCGGTGCTCGAAGCGCTCGGGGCCGGCCGGGGGCCGGGGCACGGGACGGACCGGCGCCTCCAGGGGATCACCCCGGGCGTCCCCGCCGGAGGGCTCGAAGAGCGGGATCCACACGTCCTCGTGCTGCTCGAAGCGGACCCGGACCGCCTGGCCGACGTGGACGTCGGCCGGATCGCATCCCACGACGTTGGTGGTGAGCCGGACCCCGGGGTCCTCCACCAGGGCGACGTTGGCCACCACGTAGGGCGGCGGGAACCCCGGCAGCCAGGGGTGGGCGTTGACGGTGCAGCCGATCACGGTGGCGTCCCCGGAGACGATCCTGGGCTCCGAGGACCGGCTCCGGCACCGCGGGCACACGGGGACGGGTGGGTGCACGAGCGTCCCGCACTCGGTGCACCCCTGGACCCGGAGCTGTCCGTCCCGGCCCGACGTCCAGAACCAGGCCACCTCCGGTGTGAGCTCGGGGAGCGGGCGCGTCACGACGGGGGCGCGACCGTCTTCTCGGGGACGAGGGTCCCGCAGACGGGGTCGGCGCCGGGGACGGTGTCGGCCCTCGAGCCGAAGAGCTCGGCCTTGTGGTCGCCGGCGTCCGGCCCGCTGGGCGAGGCCACCGGCGTGGCGCAGATGGCAGCCAAGGCCCCCAGGGCCAGCCCGGCTAGGACGTACTGCGACACGCCGTCACCCCGGCCCTCTCCCCCTGGGCGCCGCCCCGGGGCTGCGGTGCCGGGCCCCGGGGGCCAGCGGTACCGACATCGACGTCGGAGTGAGACACGTTCCGAGGAACGCCGTTCTCACGGTGCAGAACGCTACTTGACGGGAAAGCGGAGGGCACCGTCGAGGCGGACGTTCTCGCCGTTCAGGTAGGGGTTGCGCACGATGGACTCCACCAGCCGGGCGAATTCGTCGGGACGGCCCATGCGCTTGGGGAAGACGATGTCGGCCTCGAGCCTCCGGCGCAGCTCGTCGGGCACGCCCAGCATGACGGGCGTGCCCATGGTGCCGGGGGCGATGGCGCACACCCGGATCCCGAGCGGGGCCAGGTCCCGGGCCAGGGGCAGGGTCATGCCCAGGACGGCGGCCTTGGCCGTCCCGTAGGCCAGCTGTCCCGTCTGGCCCTCGATGCCGGCGATGGACGCCGTGTTGACCACCACACCCCGCTCACCCTCGGGGCCGGGCTCGTTGCCGGCCATGGCCGCCGCCACCAGGCGGGTGACGTTGAAGGTCCCCACGGCGTTCATCTCCAGGGTCTGGACGAAGGCCGCCTTGTCGTGGGGGCTCCCGTCGCGCCCCACCGTCCTCCCTCCACCCACCCCGCCGCCGGCCACGTTGACCAGGACGGAGAGGGGGCCGAGGGCGCGGCCGGCGTCGATGGCACCGGCCACGGCGGCATCGTCGGTGGTGTCCCCGGCCACGGCCACGGCCACGGCGGCGCCGCCCAGCTCCTCGGCCAGCGCGGCCGCCTGCTCGCCGGCGCGGTCGAACACCACGACCCTCGTGCCCTGCTCCACCAGGCGGCGTACCGTGGCCGATCCCAGGCCCCCGGCACCCCCGGTCACGATGGCCGCCCGCCCGTCGAGATCCATGGCCGGGACACCGTACGCAGGTTTGACTGCGACGTCAATGTCAGATACGTTCCGCGGCCGGAAGGGGGGCGTCGTGGCCGCTGCGGGAGAGATCGGGTTCGAACGCCGGATGCTCGTCGACGGCACGCTGGTCGAGGCCGCGTCCGGTCGGACCTTCACGAACGTGAACCCCGCCACGGAGGAGGTCCTGGGCGAGGTCACCGACGCCGGCGCCGAGGACATGCGCCGCGCCATCGACGCGGCGCGCCGGGCCTTCGACGAGACCGACTGGTCGACCGACCACGCCCTGCGCCAGCGCTGCCTGGAGCAGCTGCAGGAGGCGCTCGAGTCCGAGCAGGAGCAGCTCCGGGAGGAGCTCATCCTCGAGGTCGGCTGCCCCCGCATGGTGACCCACGGGCCGCAGCTCGACGCCCCCCTGGCGGGGGGGCTGCGCCACCCGGCCAAGCTCATCGACGAGTATCCGTGGGAGCTCGACCTCGGGAACGAGTTCTCCGCCCTCACCAACCAGCTGACGGCGCGGCGCATCTGGCGTGAGCCCGTCGGCGTGGTGGGCGCCATCGTGCCCTGGAACTTCCCCTTCGAGGTGACGATCCACAAGCTGGGCCAGGCGCTGGCCACCGGCAACACCGTGGTGCTCAAGCCCGCCCCCGACACCCCCTTCAACGCCACCCGCATCGGGCGGCTGGCGGCCGAGCGCACCGACATCCCCGCCGGCGTCCTCAACGTGGTCCCCTCGTCGGACCACCTCGTGGGCGAGGAGCTCACCATCTCGCCCAAGGTCGACCTCATCTCCTTCACCGGGTCCACGGCGGTGGGCAAGCGCATCATGGAGAAGGGGGCGGCCACCATGAAGCGCCTCTTCCTCGAGCTCGGGGGCAAGTCCGCCACCATCGTGCTCGACGATGCCGATCTGGCCCTGTCGTGCATGCTCGGCATCGCCCCGTGCATGCACGCCGGCCAGGGGTGCGCCATCCCGACCCGCATGCTCCTCCCCCGCTCCCGCTACGACGAGGGGGTGGAGATCCTGAAGGGCATGTACGAGTCGGTGCTCCCCGGCGACCCCCAGCAGCCCGACGTGCTGTGCGGTCCGGTGATCTCGGCCAGGCAACGGGCCCGGGTCGAGGGCTACATCCAGACGGGCATCGACGAGGGGGCCAAGCTGCTGGTGGGGGGGACGGGCGCCCCCGAGGGGTTCGAGCGCGGCTTCTACGTCCGCCCCACGCTCTTCGTGGACGTCGACAACGCCATGACCGTGGCCCGCGAGGAGATCTTCGGGCCGGTGCTCGTGGTCATCCCCTACGGGGACGAGGACGAGGCGGTCCACATCGCCAACGACAGCCCGTACGGCCTGGCCGGCAACGTGATGTCGGGTTCGCTCGACCACTCGCTGGCCGTGGCCCGGCGGCTGCGGGCCGGCTTCATCGGCCTGAACGGCGGGGCCGGGTACTTCCCCGACGTGCCCTTCGGGGGGTACAAGGAGAGCGGCGTCGGACGGCAGAACGGCGTCGCCGGCTTCGAACAGTACCTCGAGGTGAAGTCGGTCGCCTGGCCCTCGGCCTGAGGGCCCGGACCGTCGATGCTGCTCAAGCCGACCGCCGATCAGCAGTCCCTGCGCGAAACGACGGCCCGCTTCCTGGCGGCCACCGTCCCCCCCGGGCGGCTGCGGGAGCTGCACCGGGACGACGCCGGCTTCGACCGTGCCTGGTGGGAGCGGGGGGCGGAGCTGGGCTGGACCTCGCTGCTCGTCCCCGAGGCGGGAGGGGGCGGGAGCGTGAGCGGGCGCCCCGTGGTCGACGCCACGCGCCTGGCCCACGAATTCGGCTTCCACGCCGCCCCCGGGCCCCTGCTGCCGTGCAACCTCGTGGCCGCCGCCCTCGGCGCGGCCCGGCCGTCCCACCCCGAGGTGCTGAAGGGTCTCCTGTCGGGGTCGGTGGTGGGGTCGTGGTGCCTCACCGAGGCCCGTCCCGACGGAGCGCGGCCCGAGGGCATCGCCACCACGGTGACCCTCGAGGGCGGGGAGCTCGTCGTCGAGGGGAGCAAGCGGCCGGTGGAGTCCGCCGCCCAGGCCCAGTGGCTGCTCGTCACCGGCCGGACCGGGTCCGGGCTCACCCAGGTCCTCGTCCCGGCCGCCACGCCCGGGGTGCGCCTCGAGCCCATGACCTCGGTCGACCTGACCCGGCGGTTCTGGGCGGCCCGCTTCGAGGGCGTCCGCGTGCCGGTCGAGATGGCGGTGGGCCCCGTGGGCGGCGCCGCCCCCCAGGTCGAGCGCCAGCTCCGGTGCGGGCTCGTGCTCCTGGCGGCCGAGTCGGTGGGGGCCATGCAGCGGGCCTTCGAGACCACCCTGCAGTGGTCCTTCGACCGCTACACCTTCGGCCGGCCCCTGGCTTCGTACCAGGAGCTCAAGCACCGCTTCGCCGACATGAAGACCTGGCTCGAGACGGGCCACGCCCTGGCCGACGCCGCCGCCGCCGCCCTCGACGAGGACGACCCCGGGGCGGCCGAGCTCGTCAGTGCCGCCGCCGCCTTCATCGGCGAGTACGGCGCCGAGCTCGTCCAGGACTGCGTCCAGATCCACGGCGGCATCGGGCTCACCTACGAGCACGATCTCCACCTCCTCCTGCGCCGGGTCACCCTGAACCGGACGGTGCTCGGCACGCCCGCTCAGCACCGCCGCCGCATCGCCGCCCTGCTGGCCGAGGAGGGCGGGTCGTGACGTCGGCCGGGCCCGAGGACCTGGCCGCCTTCACCGCCCGGGTGGAGGCCTGGGTCGAGGCCAACCTGCGCCCGGTGGACCCCGCCCTGTACGAGGGCGCGTTCCGGACCGACCTGAGCGAGGAGGAGGAGCTGGCCGCGGTCGGGGCCGAGCGCGCCCTGCAGCGCCGGCTCTACGACGCCGGCCTGGCCGGCCTGTGCGTGCCCCGCGCCTACGGCGGCCAGGGGCTCACCCCCGAGCACCAGCAGGCCCTCAACCGGGCCATCGAGGGGCACGAGTTCCCGGTCCGGCTCCAGGCGCCCACCTTCACCCCCTGCCTGGCGGTCCTCCTCGAGTTCGGCACCGAGGAGCAGAAGCGGGCCCACGTCCCCGCCATCCTGCGGGGCGAGGAGCTGTGGATGCAGCTGCTGTCGGAGCCGGGGGGCGGATCCGACGTGGCCGGGGCACTGACCACGGCCGTGCGCGACGGCGACCAGTGGGTGCTCAACGGGTCGAAGATCTGGACCACCGGCGCCTGGTGGTCGGACTGGGGCCTGTGCCTGGCGAGGACCAACTGGGACGTCCCCAAGCACCGGGGACTGACGGTGTTCATGCTCCCCCTGCGCCGGGCCGGCGTCGACATCCACCGCATCGAGATGCTCAACGGCTCCCGGGAGTTCTGCCAGGAGTTCTTCACCGACGTCGTCGTCCCCGACACCGACCGGGTGGGGGACGTGGACGAAGGCTGGACCGTCGGCGTGCGCTGGATGTTCTACGAGCGCCTGCTCTACGAGACCCCCCTCGTCACGTTCCCGAGCGGGCTCAGCCGGACCTTCATCCGGTCCTCCTACGCCGAGCTGGCCCGTGCCGCGGGCCGGGGGCACGATCCCGCCGCCCAGGAGCTGGTGGGCGAGGCCCGCATGCTCGACGTGGCCTTCGAGGTCCTCCAGGAGCGGATCGCCCTCGGCGTGCGGACGGGGAGGATCTCCGACCAGGCCGCCGCCGTGGCCCGCCTCTTCAAGGGGGTGACGGCCGGCCGGACCCGCACCATCGCCTTCGAGCTGGCCGGCATGACCGGGGGGGTCTGGACGGCCGACGACGGCCCACTGGCCGAACGGGGGGTGGAGTACCTCATGCGGCAAGCGGGGTCGATCGGCGGCGGGACCACCGAGATGGCCCGCAACGTCATCAGCGAGCGCGTCCTGGGCATGCCCCGCGAGCGCGCCGGGGACCGCGACATCCCCTTCCGCGAGGTGCCCCGGGCACCCTCGTCCCCGCCGTCGGGGCTCCCGTGACCCGTCGGCCCCGGGCCGCGTCGCCCACGGTGAGGTGTCCGGGGGGAGGGCTACCATGGCCCCCGGCGTCCGGCGCGACCGACCGCCGGCGCCCGACGCCCCGTTCGTGCGCTCCCGCAGGAGGGAATCGATGACCGCTGTCATGGAAGGTGTGCGGATCCTGGAGGTGGCCGAGCAGACGTTCGTGCCGGCCGCCTCGGCCCTGCTGGCCGACTGGGGCGCCGAGGTGATCAAGATCGAGCACGTCGAACGGGGCGACGCCATGCGGGGCCTGGCGTCCTCCGGGATCGGGGTGATCCCGGGCGACGTGCACGTGCTGCTCGAGCACTCCAACCGGGGGAAGCAGAGCCTGGGGCTGGACCTGGCCACCCCCGAGGGGATCGACATCCTCTACAAGCTCGCCGCCGGCTGCGACGTCTTCCTCACCAACAAGCTGGCCAACGTGCGCACGAAGCTCAAGATCGACGTCGAGGACATCCGGGCCCACAACCCCAGGATCATCTACGCCCGGGGGACGGGGCAGGGGGAGCGGGGTGTGGACGCCGACAAGGGCTCCTACGACTCCCTGGCCTTCTGGGCCCGCTCCGGGGTGGCGCTGGCGGTGACCCGGACCGACTACGACCACGTGGTGGGCCCCCCGGGGCCGGGGTTCGGCGACTCCATCGGGGCCATGACCATCGCCGGCGGGATCATGGGGGCCCTCTACCACCGCGAGCGCACGGGCGAGGCCACCACCGTCGACGTGTCGCTGCTCTCCTCGGGCATGTGGGCCATGGGCCAGACCATCAGCCTCTCCCTGCTCCTCGGCTTCCCGTGGCAGCCCGCACCCGGCGCCGGCATGCGGAACCCCCTCACGGGCTACTACCGCACCGGCGACGGCCGCTGGGTCGCCCTCACCTGCCTGCAGGCCATCAAGTACTGGCCCTCGATGTGCGAGGTCATCGGCCAGCCCGAGCTGGCGCAGGACCCGCGCTTCGCCGACCACGAGTCGCTCATGGCCAACACCCCCGAGGCCATGGACATCCTGCGCGGCGCCTTCGCCGCCCACTCGCTCGAGGAGTGGCGCCAGAAGCTCGAGGCCTTCACCGGCCAGTGGGCCATCGTCCAGAACACCCTGGAGGTGGCGGCCGACCCGCAGTCGGAGGCCAACGACTACATGCAGCCGGGGACGACGGCCGAGGGCAAGGCGTACCAGCTCGTGACGGCGCCCATCCAGTACGACGGGGTGCCGGCCGTACCGGGGCGGGCACCGCAGTTCAACGAGCACGGCGACAAGATCCTCACCGACCTGGGCCTCGACTGGGACACCATCGTGGACCTGAAGGTCCGCGGCGTCATCGCCTGACCAACCGACCGACGAGCAGGAGACCAACGACATGGGCGTGTTCGACGCATTCAGCTACAAGGGCAAGCGGGCGCTCGTGGTGGGCGGTGCCACCGGCATGGGCGCCGCCACGGCCGAACTCGCCAAGGACGCCGGGGCCGAGGTCGTCATCATGGACATCGCCGAGCCGTCGCTGCCCGGCGCCACGTTCATCCACGTGAACCTGGCCGACAAGGGCTCCATCGACGCCGCCCTCGACCAGGTCGAGGGGCCGGTCCACGCCCTGTTCTCCTGCGCCGGCGTGGCCGACGGGACCCCGGGCATCGAGAAGATCAACTTCATCGGCCATCGCCACATGATCGACCGCATGGTGGCCGAGGGCACGCTGCCGCGCGGCTCGGCCATCGGGTTCATCTCGTCCGCCGCCGGGCTGGGATGGGAGTCCAACCTGGAGCGGCTGAAGGAGTACCTCGCCACGCCCGACTTCGACGCCGCCGCCAAGTGGATCGAGCAGAACGGCGGCGCCGACTACATGTCCACCAAGCAGGCCATCTGCGCCTACGTCGTCTCCCAGGCCTTCCCCCTGCTCAAGCACGGGGTGCGGCTCAACGCCATCTGCCCCGGTCCGACCGACACCCCCCTGGCCCAGGCCAACAAGGAGCTGTGGCTGGGCTTCGCCGCCGACTACCGCTCCGAGCTCGGCATCGAGACGTCCACGCCCCTCGAGCAGGCCTATCCCCTCGTCTTTCTGTGCTCGGACGCGGCGGTGGCCATCACCGGCCACATCCTCGTGACCGACGTGGGCTACTTCGCCGCCGGGATCACCGAGGCCTACCCGCCGGCCACCGACGTCGCCCGCTTCCTCATGGGCCGCCTGGGCTGACGGCGAAGACAGCGCACCTGCCACGACAAGGAGCCGGGAGATGCCGGAGTACAAGTTCCTGCTGTACGAGACCTTCGACGACGGCACGATCGCCCGGATCATGTTGAACCGTCCCGACGCCCGCAACGCCCAGAACCGGGGCCTGCTGGTCGAGCTGCACGAGGCCTTCCTCCACGCCGAGGCCGACGACGCGGTGCGGGTGGTCATCCTGGGTGGGACCGGCCCCATGTTCTCGTCCGGGCACGACATGGGCTCGAAGCTGTCCATGGAGGAGTTCATGCCGGGCCCCAACCAGCACCCGACCCGCCACACCAACGGCGCCACCCGCCAGGCGGCGGAATCGCTCATGCTCCAGGAGTGGCACTACTTCTACGACAACACCCGCCGGTGGCGGAACCTGCGCAAGATCACCATCGGCCAGGCCCACGGCGACGTCTACGCCGCCGGGCTCATGCTGCTCTGGGCCTGTGACCTCATCGTGTGCGCCGAGGGCACCCGGTTCGCCGACGTTGTCGGGGCCCGTCTCGGGATGTGCGGCGTCGAGTACTTCGCCCACCCGTGGGAGTTCGGCCCCCGCAAAGCCAAGGAGCTACTTCTCACCGGCGACGCCGTCGACGCCGAAGAGGCCCATCAGTTGGGCATGATCAGCAAGATCTTTCCCGCCGACCAGCTCGACGACATGACCCTCGACTTCGCCCGTCGGATCACCCAGCTGCCCACCATGACGTCGCTGCTCATCAAGGAATCGGTCAACCAGTCGGTCGACAACATGGGCTTCTACAACGCCTTGAACGCCTGCTTCACCCTCCATGAGCTCAACCACTCGCACTGGGCCTGGGTGAACGACGACCACTATCCGGTGGCCAAGGAGGACTCCGGCATCCCGAACTGGCGCACTGCACCACCTATCGTGCCGGCCCTGAAAGACAAGGTCCGAGCCGACGGCTGACGTTCAGATGCGGGGGCTCGGAACTGGCACATCCGCTGGGATCCAGGCCGGCGGCCGCTTCTCCATGAAGGCGCGCATGCCCTCGCGCAGCTCGGGGGAGTGTTCGATGGCCCAGAACATCGTCTGGTAGTCCACGTGCCCGTAGCGCTCGTTGAGCATCCGCTTGACCTGGGCCCGCGCCGCC
>DATJOV010000172.1:0-10720 GCA_035506735.1 Acidimicrobiales bacterium
CGCTCGATGACCACCTTCGACTTGCTCATGGGCTTGCCGATGATCTTCTTCAGGTCCTCGTCCGACATCGTCACCCTCCCCGGCCGGGCCGCCTCCCTGGCGCCGAAACCTGACAGCAGCGTCAACGTAGCCGGGGCCCGGCCCCGCGGGCGACTCGCCGCCGCCGAGCGCGAGACGGCCGGGCCGGCCCGGCCGGGGATGGCCCGCCGGGGGCCGGCCCCTCCCGATCAGCCCCGGAGCAGGCCCACGGCCAGGGCCCGGAAGGCCCGGGCCCGGTGGGAGCGGAGGTTCTTCTCGGCCGCGCTCATCTCGGCGAAGGTGCGCCCGTCCTCGCCGTCGGGGACGAAGACCGGGTCGTAGCCGAAGCCCCCCCGCCCCCGGCGCTCCTCGGCGATGGACCCCTCCACCACGCCGTGGGCCACCACCTCCCGGCCGCCGGGGAACTCGGCCACGGCCACGGTGCGAAAGCGCGCCCGCCGGGCCGGGCCCCGGGCCCCGGCCGCCTCCAGGTCGGCCAGGAGCTTGGCCACGTTGTCGTCGTAGGAGGCGTGCTCCCCGGCGAAGCGCGACGAGTAGACCCCCGGGGCCCCGTCCAGGGCGTCGACCTCGAGGCCGGTGTCGTCGGCCACGGCCGGCATCCCGGTGGCGGCCACCAGGGCGTGGGCCTTGAGCCGGGCGTTGTCCTCCAGGGTGGCCCCGGTCTCCTCCACCTCCCCCACCGAGGCGGGGCGGGCCACCAGCTCGATGCCCTCCCCCGCCGCCCCGGCCAGGATGGCGGCGATCTCGGACGCCTTGTCGGGGTTGGCCGTGGCCAGGACCATGCGCAGCCGCCCCCCGCCGCCGGTCCCGTTGCCGGCGCCCCCGTCGGGGGCGCTCACCGGGGGGCGGGGGGCTCGGCCACCACGGCCTGCTGCTCCAGGAGCAGGGCGGCGATGCCCTCCTGGGCCAGGGTGAGCAGCTCGTCGAGCTCGCCCCGGGTGAAGGCCAGGCCCTCGGCCGTCCCCTGGACCTCGACGAAGCGCCCCGAGCCGGTCATCACCACGTTCATGTCCACCTCGGCCCGGGAGTCCTCGGAGTAGTCGAGGTCGAGGAGACAGGCGCCGTCCACGATGCCCACCGACACCGCCGCGCAGGCGTCGGTGAGGGGGTGGGCCGAGATGGCCCGGGCCTGGAGGAGGCGGGTGAAGCAGTCGTGCAGGGCCACGTAGGCGCCGCAGATGGAGGCGGTGCGCGTCCCCCCGTCGGCCTGGAGCACGTCGCAGTCCACCGTCACCTGCATCTCGCCCATGGCCACCAGGTCAGTGACGGCCCGCAGGGACCGGCCCACCAGGCGCTGGATCTCGTGGGTGCGGCCCGACTGCTTGCCCTTGGCCGCCTCCCGGCCCACCCGCTCGGCCGAGGACCCGGGCAGGAGGGAGTACTCGGCCGTCACCCAGCCCTTGCCCCCGCCCCGCAGCCACGGGGGCACCCGGTCCTCCACCGAGGCCGTGCACAGGACCTTGGTCCCGCCCATGGCCACCAGGACCGAGCCCTTGGCCATCTGGGTGAAGTCCCGGACGAAGGACACCGGGCGCAGCTCCCCGGTCTGGCGCCCGTCGCGCCGCAGGGTGCGGGGATCGGCGCTCACGGCCGCCTCACAGCGAGTACCCCCGCCCCACGGCGGCCTGCTCGACGCCACCCCCGAAGGCGACCGTGGCCTCGGCGTGCACGGCGGCGGCGGCGATGGTGGGCCAGCGATGGGTGAGCACGAGGCGACGCGCCCCGGCCTCCCTGGCGTTGTTCCCTGCCTCACGGCCGCTCATGTGCCCGGCGGTGCCCTCGTACTCGGCGGTGTAGGTGGCCTCGCACAGGGCGAGGTCGAGGTCCGGCCCCAGGGCCGACAGCGACCAACCGGGACCGGAGTCCGCAGAGTAGCCGAGGGCCCGTCCCTCGCCGCTCAGGCGCACCCCCAGGGTCACGGGGGAATGGTCGGTGCGACGGAAGCCGAGGCGCACGCCGCCCACCTCGGCCCCGTCGCCGTCCCCCACCTCGCGCCAGTCGAGGACCCCCTCGGTCTCCTGGGTCAGGGCGGGCAGGATGCCGGGGGCGGCGTAGACGGGGAGGGGATCGCGCCGGTAGCGGTGGACCCAGCGGGCGGCGGTGATGTAGGCCTCGATGTCGAGGTAGTGGTCGGCGTGGCTGTGGGTCAGGACCACGGCCGACAGGGCCCCGGGGTCGGTGAAGCGCTGCAGGTTGGCGAAGGTGCCCGGGCCGGCGTCCACCCACACCGAGGTGGCGCTGCCCCAGGAGCGCACCAGATAGCCGCTGGCGGCGCCGCCGGCACCGGCGTGGCTGCCGTCGCAGCCCAGAACGGTCAGGGTGAGCACGCCTCAGGATCCGGTGGCGCGCCCCTGGGGCGGGAGCCAGGTGAGCCCCCGCACCTCGCCCAGCTCCCCCCCGAAGAGCCGGCTCCCGACGGTCCGGAACCAGCCCACGTCCCCCGAGGAGTGCACCCGCAGGGCCCCCGCCCCGTCGGGGTGCCGGCCCAGGGCCCCGCTCTCGAGGATGCCCCGCACCTCGAAGGCCGTCTCGTCGGCCGAGGACACGAGGACCACGTCGCGCCCCATGACGTCGGCGATGGTGCGGGCCAGGAAGGGGTAGTGGGTGCAGCCCAGGAGGAGGGTGTCGACCCCGGCGTCGCGCACCGGGGCCAGGAGGCGCTCGGCCAGCACCGTGACCTGGTCGGAGCGGGTCTCGCCCCTCTCCACGAACTCCACGAAGCCCGGGCACGAGGCGGCCACCAGCTCGAGGGGCCCGGGGAGGGCGGCCACGGCCCGCTGGTAGGCGCCGGAGCGGATGGTCCCCACCGTGCCGACCACCCCCACCGTGCGGTTGCGGGTGGCCCTGGCCAGGGCCCGCACCCCGGGCTCGATCACCCCCACCACCGGGACGGCGAAGGCCTCCCGGAGGTCGTCGAGGGCGGCGGCCGAGGCGGTGTTGCACGCCACCACCAGCAGCTTCACCCCCACCTCGTCCACCAGCCAGTGGGCGATCTGGAGGGCGAAGCCCCGGACCTCGTCGAGGTCGCGGGGCCCGTAGGGGTACCGGCCCGTGTCGCCCACGTACACGAGGTCCTCGTGCGGGGCCAGATCGATCAGGGCCCGGGCCACGCTGAGGCCGCCGAAGCCGCTGTCGAACATGCCGATGGGGCGGCCGTCCACGTCGTGCGAGGCTAACCCCGCCGGCCCCGCCCCCGGGCCAGGCCGGGCCCGTCAGCCCAGGGGCAGGCGGGGGGCCTCGGCCAGCGAGGCCTGCCCGGCCCGCCGTCCCCCCAGGGGAAAGACCTGCTCGGGGCGAAAGGAGCGCACCCGGTCCTCCCCGGGCCGGCCCCCGATGACCTCCACCGACTCCGTCCCGTTGCGCTCGTTGCGCACGAAGGCGAGGAAGCGCCACGTGGCCCCCCGCAGGGCCGGACCGTCGATGTCGACCGGATCGCCCCGGCGAAGGCCGTGCCACTGCTCGGCCCGCTGGAGGTGCTCGGGCCGGGGAACGGCCCCGCTCCCCCGCCGGGCGCGGCTGCGGGGGGCTCGGGGCGCCATGGCCTGCACGCTACCCGGGACGTCCTCGAACCCCGGCACACCGGGGCGGCCTGGGCGCCGGGGGCAGGGCCTGCCTAAGGTACGCGGCGGCGAACGATAGGCGTCCCGGCCGACGGGTAGAACGTGGGGACCGGGCCGCCGACCAACGGTCCGGCAAGGAGCGAGCATGGCCAGCGAAGGGCTGCACGAGGCGGGCGAGCTCCTCGACGCCGCCACCATCGACCACCACCGGGCCGTCACCTCCCTGTGCGAGGAGCTCGAGGCGGTCGACTGGTACGACCAGCGGGTCAAGGCCACCGACGACCCCACCCTGGCGGCCGTGCTGGCCCACAACCGGGACGAGGAGAAGGAGCACGCCGCGATGACCCTGGAGTGGCTCCGGCGCCGCGACCCCGTCCTCGACGCCCACCTGCGCACCTACCTGTTCACCACCGACCCCGTGACCGAGATCGAGGCCGAGGCCGAGGCCGCCGGCGACGACGGTCCCGCCGCCACCGGATCGGGTTCGCTCAACATCGGCAGCCTGAAGGGAACGGAGTGATGGACCACCTGCAGCGGGCGCACGCCCCCATCTCGGAGGCGGGCTGGAGCGCCATCGAGGACGAGATCCGGCCCCGGCTCACCACCTACCTGGCGGCGCGCAAGCTGGTCGACTTCGAGGGCCCCTCGGGATGGTCGCACTCGGCCACCGCCCTGGGGCGGGTCGAGACCGTGGCCGGTCCCGGCCCCGCCCTCGAGGCGCGCCGGCGCAGGGTCCTCCCCCTGGTGGAGCTGCGGGCGGCCTTCTCGGTCGACCGGCGCCAGCTCGAGGACGTGGACCGGGGCGCCCCCGACCCCGACCTGGGCGGGCTGGAGGAGGCCGGGCGGCGCCTGGCCCTGGGCGAGAACAGCGCCATCTTCCACGGCTACGGCGCCGGGGGCATCGCCGGGATCACCGAGAGCACCTCGCACCCCCCCATGACCCTGCCCGCCGACGCCGGGCACTACCCCACGTCGGTGGCCGGGGCGGTCGACGTCCTGCGCCAGGCCGGCATCGGCGGCCCCTACGGCCTGGCCATCGCCCCCGACCTCTTCACCGACATCGTGGAGCGCACCGAGCACGGGGGCTACCTCCTCTTCGACCACCTCCGCCAGATCCTGGGCGGCCCCCTGGTGTGGGCCCCGGGGCTCTCGGGGGGCATCGTCCTGTCCTTGCGGGGCGGGGACTTCGTCATCGACTGCGGCCAGGACATCTCCGTCGGCTACCTCGACCACGACGCCGACACGGTCCGCCTGTACCTGGAGGAGAGCTTCAGCTTCCGGGTGCTCGAGCCCGACGCGGCGGTGACCCTGACGGCCCCGGGCAAGCCCAAGAAGTAGGCCCCACCCCGGGAACCCCCGGGGGGCAGGAGCCTCAGAGATCTGGCCTCAGGGCCGGGTCAGACGTGGGCCTCGGGGCCGGGTCAGAAGTAGATGGTGCGCTTGGCCCGTTCGACCACCACGTCGAGGTCGTCGGTCCAGGCCCCGGTGGAGAGGTACTTCCATCCCCCGTCGGCCGACACCACCACCACCACGCCCGCCTCGATGCTGGCCGCGCACTTGGCCGCCCCGGCCATGGCCGCCCCCGAGGAGATCCCGGCGAACACCCCCACCTCGGCCAGGCGCCGGGTCCACTCCACCGACACGAGCGGACCCACCATGGTCTTGCGGTCGAGGAGCTGCTCGCCCCCGAGCTCGGTGAAGATGGGCGGGATGTAGCCGTCGTCGAGGTTGCGCAGCCCGTCGACCATCTCCCCCGCCGGGGGTTCGACCGCCCACACCTGGACGGCGGGGTTGCGGTCCTTCAGGAAGCGCCCCACCCCGAGGAGGGTGCCCGAGGTCCCCAGGCCGGCCACGAAATGGGTGACCTCGGGGCAGTCCCGCCAGATCTCGGGCCCGGTGCCCTCGTAGTGGGCCCGGGGATTGGCGGTGTTGGCGTACTGGTAGAGAAAGACCCATTCGGGGTGCTCGGCGTGGATGCGCTCGGCCATGCGCACCGCCCCGTTGGAGCCCTCCGATCCGGGGGACTCGATGACCTCGGCACCCCACACGTCGAGGAGCTGGCGCCGCTCCACCGAGACGTTGGCGGGGAGGACCACCTTGAGCCGGTAGCCCTTCACCCGGCACACCAGGGCCAGGCCGATGCCGGTGTTGCCCGAGGAGGGCTCGAGCAGGGTGGCCCCGGGCTCGAGGAGCCCCTCCTTCTCGGCCTGCTCCACCATGGACAGGGCGATGCGGTCCTTGACCGACCCTCCGGGGTTCTGGCCCTCCAGCTTGACCAGGATGCGGACGGCGGGGTTGGGGCTCAGGGCGCTCACGTCCACCAGCGGGGTGTTCCCGATGAGGTCGAGGACGCTGGCGGCGAGGGTCACGGCGGGGCGGGGCGGCTCAGCCGCCGGCCACGGCGGGCAGGATCGACAGCGTGGCCCCCGGGCCCACCTTGGTGTCGAGCTGGTCGAGGTAGCGCACGTCGTCGTCGTCGACGTAGACGTTCACGAAGCGGTGGAGGGTGCCCTCCTCGGTGAGGACCTGACCCGCCATGCCGGGATAGGTGCGCACCAGGTCGGCCAGGACCTCCCCCACCGTGGCCCCCTCGACCGACACGGTCGCTTTCCCGCCGGCGTGCACCCGCAGCACCGTCGGGAGCCTGACGTCGACGGGCACGGCGACCTCCCTGGTCAGAGCGGGGAACCGCCCACCGGCCCCCGAAAGTTGACGAATCCGGTCGGTATTTTACCGGGGCTCGACCACGACGGCCTCCTCCTCCACCAGCTCCCCCCGGATCCGGTAGGAGCGCAGGGCCGGGTGGGTGTCCCGCAGGGACACCAGCACGTAGTGCCAGGTGGGGTCGGGCGCCTGGGCCACGTCGGTGGGCGAGGGGTAGGCCTCGGTGTGGGTGTGGGAGTGGAACACCCCGATGATCTCGGTGCCCCGGGCCTCGGCGTCACGGTCGGCCCGGAGGTGGTCGCCGGGGTCCACCGTGTAGAGCTTGGCCGAGGCGGCGGCGTTGCGGGTGGGGTAGCACCGCTCCACGTCCCCCGACACCGGGTCCCCCCCCAGCAGGCCACAGGCCTCGTCGGGGAGGCCCCGCAGGCAGTGGCCCACGATCTCGGCGTACACCGGGCCGGGCAGACGGAGCACGGCTCCGAGGGTACCCGCTCCCCCCGGAGCCGCCCGTGCTCCCCGACCGGAGGCCCCCCGCCCGGGGCGCCCCGGACGCTCGCGGTACGGTCGGCGGATGGCCGCCAAGGGACCCGGACGCAGCGCCAAGCGGCGGGCCGAGGACACCGACGGCCGGCGCACCGTGGCCCGCAACCGCCGGGCCCGCCACGAGTACGACATCCTCGAGACCTACGAGTGCGGCATCGCCCTCCAGGGGAGCGAGGTCAAGTCCCTCCGGGCCGGGCGGGTGACCCTGGCCGACGCCTACGCCCGCATCGAAGGGGGCGAGGCCTGGCTCCTCGGGATGCACATCCCCCCCTACGAGCACGCCTCGGGGTTCGGGGCCCACGAGCCCGAGCGCCGGCGCAAGCTCCTGCTGCACCGCTCGCAGATCGACGAGCTCATGGGTCGCACCCAGCAGCAGTCCCTCACCCTGGTGCCCCTGTCGCTCTACTTCAGAGAGGGTCGGGCCAAGGTGGAGCTGGCCCTGGCCCGGGGTCGGCGCCTCTACGACAAGCGCCACGCCATCGCCGCCCGGGACGTGGCGCGCGAGGGGGCCCGCGAGGCTCGGGCCGCACAGGGCAAGACCGTGGCCCGCGGTGCCAGCCGCGAGCGCTGGTGAGGACGGGGCGACCCCGCCCCACCTGGGCATTCGCCCGCACCCGACCTCCCTGCCGACGCCGGGCGGTACCATGGGGGACGACCCACAAGGGGGTGATTGGTTTCGACTTCGGTCGTCGATTCGGGAGAAGCGAGCCGTGGTCCCCGGAGCCACGTTAAAGAGCCGGGAAACAAAACAAATGCCGAGCCTCAGCTCGCCATGGCTGCCTAAGAGGTAGCCCGTCCGTCCGGTCTCAGCCCTGCAGGCCGGTAGCGGGCGTCATTCAGCGGGGCTTACCCGAGCGGTCCCACCGACCGGCCGCCGGGGACACCAAAGGTCGGTTGGGGCCCTGCGAGATCGCCGGCGGCGGCGCAGGGACCGAGACTTCGCTGCCGGCTGCGCTCGGAGAAGGCCCGATGAGAAGCTGAAGGACGCGGGTTCGATTCCCGCCACCTCCAAGGATGCTCAGGGGAGACCGTGAGCACCGTTGGAGGTGCACCGACATCCACGTAACGGTCGTAGATCGACCGCGCCCACGTTACGGCGTCGCTCACTCGGATGCCTGAGGGCTGTGGACGCGTCCAGAGCTCGAGGTTCTCAGGGCGGTTGTCGTCTCGGATGCCGTTGATGTGGTGGACCGTTTCGCCCTCCACGAGATGCCTGCGGAGCAGCCCTTCCGCTACCAGGATGTGTTCGAATACGTAGGGGCTCCTTCCGGCCCGAGGGTGGCCGGGGACGCGCACCATCACGTAGCCGGCCTTGTGGCGCGTTCGTCCCCCCTTCCAATTGCCGTTGGCATCGCCGACTTCGGTTCTACAGACTCCACATGTCTCCGATTTCGTCTGCTTCGCCTTCCCGCAAGCACACAGATCTTTGGCCCTGCAGGCTGGACACCGGAGATGCCTACTGGATGGTTGGAAGATCCTCTCGCATTCCTTGCACCGCCGCTCACGCATGACCGACGGTAGCTCGGGGGTGTACCGACCAGAGCTCGGTGCTTCGGGTCGACGCCGACACCGATGGAGCTGAACCCCTTTGCCGGACCTCTTCTTGCCACTCCAGGTCTATGAGTGCAAGGAAACGCCCTCTGGTGTCTGAAACATTCTCTAGCCCCAGGTCGCGTCCTCTGTTCGGTTGCGTTACCCTCGTCTCATGGGTCGGGGGCGCCTCCTCGCCCTGGATTGCTCACGGATCGCCAGTCCAGACCTACCTTTCCAGCGCCTCGAGCCAAGGAGGGGCAGCACCCATGCCATTCGTCACGAGCCACATGTGCGTTTCGCTCGACGGGTTCGTGGCAGGCCCCGAACAGAGTCAGGACAACCCGCTCGGCGTCGACGGAATCAAGCTGCACCACTGGCATCTCGATGATCCGAAGCACCCGGTTGACGACGCCTTCACCCGGCGGCTGCTCGGACCCCGCGGCGCGTACATCATGGGCCGCAACATGTTCGGACCGGTGCGCGGCGAGTGGGGCGAGTCCGACTGGCGCGGCTGGTGGGGTCCTGAGCCCCCTTATCACGCGCCCGTGTTCGTGCTCACCCACTACCCGCACGGCCCGATCGAGATGGAGGGCGGGACGGTCTTCCACTTCGTCGACAGCTTCGACCGCGCATTGGCCAAGGCCACCGAGGTGGCCGGTGATCAGCCGATCGACGTGGCTGGCGGTGCAAGCGCCGTCCGCCAGGCCCTGGCGGCGCGCTGTCTCAACGAACTCGTCCTCGACATCATCCCCGTGCTCCTCGCCCGGGGCGAGCGGCTCTTCGACGACGTCACCGAGCTGGCAGCGGAACCAGTGGAGGTCGCCACTTCGCCCCTTGCCACCCACGTCGTCTACCGCATGCATCCCGCCACGTAGTACTCAGACGTCCGATCGTCACCCCGAACCTTGGGCGCGCGACGGAACGACGAACGGCATGGTCGCGGCTCTGAGGAAACGGCCCGCTGGCACGTCAGGTCGAGCTGCTTTGTGTCATTCGACCCTATCCCGGTGAGCCTTCTGGCGCGACGGTTGGTATCGGTGCGCCAAGGAGGTGCGCGATGGCACTCTTATCGCGTCACGACCAGGCAGCCTGTGCCAGGCGACCCGTGGCATGTCTCGCTCCGAACCATGCCGTCGAGCTACCCCGCCTGCGCCCGAGGCCCGAGAGGTTGTTCAGGCCGGTCTTGCTTCTGCTGGGGGCCGTGGCCATCGTCGTGGGGTTCGGTGCGCGCCCCGTATCGCCCTACGGCAGCCACACGGTGCCGGCGTCGGCGTCGTCGCAAGCCGGCATGGCGGGCGAGATATGGATGATCAAGAGCAACGACCTCCAAAACATCGGGGGACTGGGGTCGTATCAGGTCGTCGCTTGCGGTACGACTGCAGGACCATCCGGGTTCATGAGCAACGGCATCTGCGAACCCGGGCAGGATCCGATCTACACGAGTTACGCGACCTTCAAGAGTGACGTGCTGAGTGGGAACGTGCCACGAGGCAGCACGGTTGTGTTCGATAACGAATGGTGGACGTTGACGCCGACATGTGAGCGGCAACGCCCGGAATTCTACGAGACGGCTGCAGCCCTGCTGGCGATCCAATACGGGATCACCTTGATCGATACGCCTGCCTCGAACGTCGTCGGTGGCACGACAGAGGAGCTCAAAGCAGCGGCGAAATACGCCGGCATGGTGGAGATTCAGGCACAAGTCTACGACAACCACCCAGGTGCCTACATGCACTTCGTCAAGCTGAATGTCAAAGCTGTCAGGAAGGTGAATCCAAATGTGCCCATTGTGGCGGGGTTGGCGACCGACGCCAGGGGCATACCGACGACGGCGGCTGACATGTACCGGGAATGGAGTGGTGTTCGGAACCTCGTCCAAGGGTTCTGGCTGAATGCCAACGCATGGGCGGCACCCCGGGGACGGGGTTGTGCACCTCAAGGCTGTCCTGCGGTCGCGAAGCAGTTCCTCGAGATGATCGGCGGTATCACCGCCCCTCCTTCGACGTGATCGGTCCCTGAGTCTCCGGGAAGACGCTCGGCTTGCCGCGGCACCGGACACTGCACCGCAGGATCCCCCGGCGAGGGCTCACCGTCGCTCATTGTGTGCAACGGCCACCCGGCGAGCAGCGCCACCGCCGTATGTTGCTCTCACATCGAGTGGCTCTCCAACCCCGCCAACGGTTCATTGCAGCAGGACGATGCTCGACCTGCTCGAGCCGAACAATGTCCGCTCTCCGGTCCACTGAGCACGCCTCACCCCGGTTGCGCCAGGCGGGCATTCCCCCAGCCGCTGGAAGCGTCGGCGCTGCGTCGTTAGGCTTCGGTGCCGGTGAAGGCGAGTGGCATGGCTCTGGTGGGAGTACTGGTGGTCGCCGGGCTCG
>DATJOV010000173.1:0-3717 GCA_035506735.1 Acidimicrobiales bacterium
GCCAAGCGCATCAAGGAGCTCGAGCGCGAGAACACCCGGCTGAAGAAGGTCGTGGCCGACCAGGCCCTCGACATCGACATGCTGAGGGACTGAACCGAGGACACTCCTGACCCCGGACTGCCGCGGGGGGCCGTCGTGGCCCCGCAGGAGCAGTTCGGGGCCACCGAACGCCGGGCGTGCCGGGTCGCCGGCCAGGCCCGGTCCACCCAGCGCCTCTGTGCCCCGGTGCCAAGCGACGACGAGCTCGCCTCCAGAGCCGAGCTGCGGGACTTCTCGAAGCGCCGTGCGCGCTGGGGCTGGCGGCGGTCGAGGTCGAGGCGGATGGCTGGTCGGTCAACCACACGCGCATCCACCGCCTGTGGATCGCAGAAGGCCTGCGTGTGCCCTATCGCAAGCGCAAGAGGCCTCTGCAGGGCATCGACCAGACGCTAGGTGCGATGTGCCCCATCGCGCCCAACGTGGTGTGCGCCATGGTATTCCAGTTCGACCAAACCGGTGGCGGGAGGATGCTCAAGTTGAACGTGCTCGATGAGTTCACCCGAGAGGCCCTCGCCTCCGACGTCGAGCGCTCCATCGACGCCGACGGGGTCGTCCGGAGCCTTGACATGGACCGCCTGGCACAGAGCGAGGTGCCCCGGCGTATGTGCGCTTCGACCACGGACCGGAGTTCATCGCCCATGCCGTGGCCGGCTGGTGTTGGTTCAACGGCACCGGCTCCGTCTTCATCGACCCGGGATCACCGTGGCAAAACGCCTGGGTCGAATCCTTCAATGGATGGATGTGCGACGAGCACCCGAACAGTGAGCAGTTCGACAGCCTGCTCGAGGCCAAGGTGCTCCCGAGGACTGGCGGATCGACTACAACATGGACAGGCCCTGGAGCGCACACGGCTGGCTCACCCGGTCGAGTTCGTCGAGACCTGGCTCCACCGACAGGCACACCAGCTCGCCTAGCGGGCGGCTCAACAATCGCGGTCCGGTCAGTTCGTGCAAACTCCGCATTCGACCTGGTCTCAGTGCCCCCGGCAGGACTCGAACCCGCAACCTGGTGGGTAGAAGCCACCCGCTCTATCCAGTTGAGCTACAGGGGCATCGGGGGCCGACGGCGACGGCGCCCCGCTCCAGGGTAGCCGTGGCCCGCAGAGGGGACGGGGCCCGTATGGCATGCTGTGGACCTCACGGTGGCCGTAGCTCAGACGGTTAGAGCGCCAGGTTGTGGCCCTGGAGGTCGGGGGTTCAAGTCCCCTCGGTCACCCCATATCGCCGCCCCCGGGGATCCCCGGCGGTGCCGTCGAAACCGTTCGCACCCAGGAGGTTCCCCGTCCGGCGGGGTCGCTACACTTCCGGTGCGCCCCTAGCTCAACGGCAGAGCAACGGACTCTTAATCCGCAGGTTGGGGGTTCGAATCCCCCGGGGCGCACCACCGCATTTGGGCCGCTGACCAGGGATTTCCTGCCCGGGACGCCGGCGGTGCGGCGCCGATGGCCGCCAGGCTCAGCCCGAACGACGACGCGCAGGGTCTCGACTCCCCCAGCGCCACCGAATCGAACACCACCACCGAGGTGTGACGAGGGCCCAGCGGTGGAGCACAGGGAGACGGGCTCGGTCCATTCCAAGGCCGCTACGTGGCGGAGGCGGGAGCGCCCGCCGGCCCGCCCCGCCTCGGTCACGGACCCGACACGACCGTCCCGCACGCCGACAGCGGCGATCGACCGCACCGGCCAAGCTGGGGCCCATGGCGAGGATCGTGGTCATCACCGGGGGCGGGCGCGGCATCGGGGCGGCCTGCGCCCGGGCCTTCGCCCGGGCCGGGTGGGACGTGGGGCTGGGCTACGCCGGCGACGCCGTGGCGGCCGAGTCCGTGGCCGAGGAGGTCCGGGCCCAGGGGCGACGGGCCTTCACCGTGCGGGGCGACGTGGCCGTCGAGGCCGACGTGGTGCGGCTCTTCGCCAGCGTGGACACCGAGCTGGGCCCCATCGACGCCCTCGTGAACAACGCCGGCATCGCGGCCGAGCCACGGCGCGTCGACGAACTCGGCGCCGCACGCCTGGAGCGCATGATGGCCGTCAACGTGGTCGGCGCATTCTTGTGCGCCCGGGAGGCGGTGCGGCGCATGTCGACCCGTCACGGCGGGGCCGGAGGCTCCATCGTCAACATCTCCTCGGGGGCGGCCCGGGTGGGGAGCCCGGGAAAGTACGTGGACTACGCGGCCTCCAAGGGCGCCGTCGACACCATGACCCTGGGCCTGGCCAAGGAAGTGGCGGGCGAGGCGGTGCGCGTGAACGCCGTGCGCCCCGGGATCATCGACACCGAGATCCATGCCCGCACGGGCCAGGCCGACAAGCCGGAGCGGGTGGGTGGCGCCGTCCCCCTGGGCCGGGCCGGGCGGCCCGAGGAGATCGCCGCCGCCGTGCTGTGGCTGGCCGGGCCGGCGGCGAGCTACGTGACCGGCGCCATCCTCGACGTCACCGGGGGTCGCTGACCCCGGCGGTCCCGCCTCCGTTCCGGGCCGTGGCACTCGCGCGTCACAGGCGGGGGTGGCGCGGCGTCACCACCTCGGAGCACGCCACGAGGAGGACGACATGGAGCACACCCAGCACCCCGCCCCCGGAGACGACCGCTACGCCGACGTGGTGGTGGCCGGGGCCGGCCTGGCCGGGCTGGTCGCCGCCGTGACGGCGGCGCGGGCCGGAGGGCGGGTGGCCCTCCTCGACGTCCGCTCCCCCGGGGGCCGGGCCACCAGCCAGGTGCGGGACGGCTTCGTCCTCAACCAGGGCCCCCACGCCCTCTACGCCCGGGGACCGGGGGCGGCCGTGCTCCGGGGCCTGGGCGTCACCACCGCCGGCGCCCCGCCCCATCCGGTGGGGGCCGGGGCCGTGGGCGAGCGGGTGGGCCTCCTCCCCACCTCGGCCGGGACCCTGCTGCGCTCCCCCTTGGTCGGCCCCCGGGCCAAGGTCCGGCTGGCCGCACTGCTGGCCCGATTCGCCCGGATCGACACCCCCGCCCTGGCCCCCCTGAGCGCCGCCGGGTGGGTGCGGAGCCTGGGGCTGCCCGCCGACGGGGCGACCCTGCTCGCCACATTGCTGCGGGTCGCCACCTACGCCTCTGACCTCGAGGCCGTCTCGGCCGACGCCGCCGTGCGCCAGCTCCAGCTCGTCCTGGCGGGCGGGGTCACCTACCTCCACGGCGGGTGGAGCAGCCTGGTGGACCAACTCGTGGCCGGCGCCGCCCGGGCCGGTGTGGAACTGGTCCCCGACACCCGGGCCCTGGCCCTGGCGCCGACCTCCGACGGCGGGTGGGAGCTGGCCACGAGCGCCGCCCCGTGGCGGGCCCGGGCCGTGGTGCTGGCCCTGGGCGGGCCGGAGGCGACCCGAGCCGTCCTCCCCGCCGATCCGGACTGGCAGCTCGGGGCCGACGCCACCGCCGCCTGTCTCGACCTGGGGCTGTCCAGGGTCCCGCCCACACCGCTGCTCTTCGCCCTGGACGAGCCCCTCTACCTCTCCACCCACGCTCCCTCGGCCCGGCTCGCCCCCGAGGGGCGGGCCCTGGTCCACGTGCTTCGCTACGGGGCCCGGACCAGCGAGGAGGACCGTCCCCGGCTGTGGCGCTTCGCCGCCCAGGCCGGCATCCGCAGCGACGACGTGGTCGTGGAGCGCTTCCTGCACCGCATGACCGTGAGCCACGGCCTGCCCGTGCCCGGTCCGGGGCTGGCGGGCCG
>DATJOV010000174.1:0-21748 GCA_035506735.1 Acidimicrobiales bacterium
GAAGCGGGGGCGGTAGATCGAGGCGTCGGGGACGTTGAGCTCCTCGGGACCTCTCGGGTTCACGTCATAGGAGACCACCACCGAGTCGGCCGGGGCGGCCAGCTCGGGATGGGCGTGGGCGCCGTAGGTGACGACCCCATCGCTGGCGGGGTACTCGGACTCCTCCGGTGTGGCGTAGACGTTCTGCAGGGGGCCGAAGGGCCCGGTGGGACTGCACCCCACCGCGCCTTCGATCTCGTCGGAGCCGACCGACGTCTTGGCGATGAGGACGTAGCTTCCGCCCACGTCGGAGATGCTGAAGTACCCCGTGGCCTGGACGGACTCGATGGGCACCGCGGCCGAGGCCTGGGCGCTCCAGCCGCTGCCGTCGTAGTAGGCCCAGGGTGCGTCGAGGTCGGTCCCCGCCACCCGGGCCACCTCGATGCCGCGACTCGAGTTGCCGTACAGGTAGGTGTCGCCGCCCTCCCGGAGGGGGACGCCGCCGGACCAGTTCACCGACGAGGCGGGCATGGCCTGGAGCGACAGGCGCTTGAGGTCGGGGAGCCGGAACGTGGCCAGCTCCTCCCCGATCTGGGTGGGCGTGCCTGCCTTGTTGAACCGCTGGAGGCTGCCCAGCACCTGCAGGGTGGCGCCGTTGACGACGGAGGCGCCGGGCCAGAAGGCGTAGACGTAGGGATGGGCCGGGCGGGGGTTGAGATAGGCCGTGGCCCGGGTGGTGCGGTGGGTGTAGAAGGTCCGGGTGAGCACCCCGTCGACCTCGGCCACGACGGAGTTGTGGATGTACCCGGACTTCTTGAAATCACGCTGGCCATCGGTGACGAGTCCGAGGACCGAGTCGTTGAAGAGCCACAGCTCGAACCCCGGCCCGGCCGACACCGACTCGGTGCCGTCGCCCCCCGTCCAGGTCGTCCCCTGCCCGGCGTTCCCGTAGTTCTGGAACAGGTTGTCCAGGGCCGTGTCGGGAGTGGCGCTCAGGGTCTGGCCCGTCCCGCACCCGGCGCCGGTGGCCCCGGCCGGTGACCCCGCCGACGAGGCCACGGCGCACAGTCCGCCGAGGACGCCCAGGGCCAGTGCCACCCGGACGCCGCGCCAGCACCGGCCGGCCGGCCGGCCCGGGACCGCACTCCCCACCGCCGCACCCGACATCTTCCCCCCGTGCCCTCCGACCGGGCCACGCCGCCCCCGGTGACCGGGGGAGCGCGACGGCCATCCGCCGTACCGGCAATCTACCCCGGGTGACGGCATCCGACCCGGGTGTCGCCGTGCCCCCGGGACGGGCTGGAGGTCGCGCCGGCCGGGTCCGAGCGGGGGCCGTCAGCTGGCCAGGCGTCCGTGGCGCGCCGGGCTCCGGCCCGGGACGGACGCCGAACGGGCGGCGCGCCACCAGGCCACGAAGTCGTCGGCGGGCAGGGGAGGGGTCCACAGGAACCCCTGGGCCTTGTCGCAGCCGCACCGCTGCAGGAAGCGCCGCTGGCCCTCGCGGCTCACCCCCTCGGCCACGACCCGCAGACCCAGGGCGTGGGCCATCTCGATGATAGCCACGACGATGGGGTCGCCCTCGCGGCCGGCGTCGATCTGGTCCACGAAGGACTTGTCGATCTTGACCACGCTCACGGGCAGGTTCGACAACGACGACAGGGACGAGTAGCCCGTGCCGAAGTCGTCGATGGCAATGCTGACCCCGAGACCCCGGAGGTCCTCGAGCGACCGGCGGGTGGTGTCGTCGTCGCTCATGATGACCGACTCGGTGACCTCGACGGTGATCCGTTCGGGGGCGACGCCGGCCAGGCGCAGGGCCTCGTGCACCATGGGGGACAGTGACGGGGTGGCGAGTTGGCGGGCCGAGACGTTGACGGCCAGGCGGCGGACGTCGGGCCCGTCCTCCATGCGGTCCCACGAGGCGCAATCCGAGGCGGCCTTGCGGAAGACCCATTCCCCGAGCGGCACGATGAGCCCGGACTCCTCGGCCACCGGGATGAACTCCCCGGGGAGCAGGATCCCCCGGCTGGGGTGGTCCCACCGCACCAGGGCCTCGGCCCCCTGGGGCTCGTTGCCGCACAGGGAGACCAGGGGCTGGTAGTGGACGCGCAGTTCGTCGCGCTCGATGGCCCGACGCAGCTCGCTCTCGATGGTGAGGCGGCGCACCACGGCGCTGCGCTGCTCCTCGTCGAAGATCTCGAAGCGGCACCGCCCCGCCTCCTTGGCGCGGTACATCGCGGCGTCGGCGTCGCGCAGGATGGCCACGGCGCTGGCATCGGGCCCGGGGAGGACGATGCCGATGCTCCCCGTCACGACCACGTCGCGCCCGCCGACCTCGATGGGCGAGGCCAGCGTGTCGAGGATGCGCTGGGCCACCACGGCGGCGGCGCCGGCACCCTCGACGCCGTGGAGGATGAAGGTGAACTCGTCCCCGCCCAGGCGGGCCACCGTCTCCCCCGATCGCACCACGTGGAGCAGGCGCGCCGCCACGACCCGCAACAGGTCGTCGCCGGCCTGGTGGCCGAGGCCGTCGTTGATGACCTTGAACCGGTCGAGGTCCAGGAACATGACGGCCAGCGAGCCGCCCGAACGGGAGGAACCGGACAACTCGAGATTGAGACGGTCGAGAAACAGGGCCCGGTTGGGGAGGCCCGTCAGATGGTCGTGCAGGGCCTGGAAGGCCAGGGCCTCGGTCGCCGCCACCTCGTCGGACACGTCCTGGACCGTGGCCACGAACCGGCCCAGTCCGCCTCCCGCCCCCGTCACCGGGGCGACGAGGACGCGGACGTGGCGGAGCTCGCCGTCGGGTCGGACGAGGCGGAAGCTGGCCGCCACGTCGCCGCCGCTGCGCCCGGCCCCGCGCGCCAGCATCGTGGCCCGCAGGCGGTCGTCGGGATGGACGCACTCCAACCAGCTGTGTGTCTCGAAGAAGTCGTCGTCGACACCCACGATCTCGCGCAGCCGGGGATTGAAATACCGCGTGGCTCCGTCGTCGGCGATCTCCAGGATGCCCACCGGCGAGCACGACGCCATGGACTGGAATCGCCGCTCGCTGGCCAGCAACGAGCGCACCACCCGCACCCGGCCCCGGCCCAGGTCCCACACGAAGGCCGCCATGCCGAAGTTGAGGAGCAGCGCCATGACGAAGACGATCCCCGGAGCCAGCAGGGGATCGGCCGGGCCGGGCGCACCGGGCAGGGGGCGGACGACAGCCGTCCACCGGCTGCCCTGGGAGAAGTGCTCGACCTCGGACCCGGGCCCGAGCGGTCCCGCCCCACCCCGCACCGCCACCACCAGGCTGCGGCTCGAGAGCGAGCTTCCCGAGTACAGCGCCAGCCCGAGGTGGCTGGCCGTGGCGTCGAGGTGGTGGAGGAGCTGGGTGCCGTCCACCAGGGTCGCCACCCAGCCCAGCAGCTGTGCCTGGCGCTGCGCCACGGTGGTGGGCTGGCCTCGGTAGACGGCCGAGATGAGGACGAAGTTCCCCCGGTAGGCGGGGCCCGAGGCCAGGGCGTCCTCCAGGACGACCTGCTCCTGTCCGCTGGCCACGGCCAGGTCCAGGCGGGCCGTGAGCTCGGGGAGGGTGCACAGGTCGTACCCGAGCAGCGGGAACGACGTCCCGAGGTCGCTCACGGCCACGTAGCTGGCCACGCAGTAGGCGGGGCGCTGGCCGGCAGGCGAGACCGTGAATCCGGGCAGACCGTCGCTGCGGGCCTGGGCCACGAAGCCGGGCAGGTCGTCCCCCGGCACCCAGGAGATGAAGCCGAGGCCGCGCAGACCCGGGTAGCGGGTCCACACGTTGAGCTCCTCGAGATAGGCGGCGAAGGCGGCGTGGTCGAGGGGCTCGGGCTGGCTGAACAGGGCGGCGGTGCTCGCCGTCTGGTCGGCGTAGCCGTCCAGGGCCTCGCGGATGGTGGCGGCGATCTGCTTGGCTCCCGCCTCGAGCTGCGTCTGGTTGTGATGCCGGTTGGAGGCGTACCACACCCCCGTCACCACGGTCACCGTCGCCGACCCCAGCACCAGGATGAGGACGGCGGCCGCTTCCCACAGGCGGGTGAGGCGCCGCTCCCGCCGGACGCCGGTGGCGGAGGCGAACGCCGGATCGACCCCGGAGCGCGACAGGGGGGCGGCGGCGTCGGTACCGGGGACGGACCGCCTGGGTATCCACTGCCTGCGCACCACGTCGTGACCTCCGGGGACGGCGTGCCGGCCGCGCCGAAGGAGCGACCCGCCGTCCTGCCCCTCTATCGGCCGCTCCCGCCCGGGCGGCGCAGGGGCTTTGGTCCCCACTGTGGTCCCTGCGGTTGTGCGGCCCGTGGTTGCCTTCGGGGCCCCCGTCCGTAGGGTGGGGGGAAGGCGTTTCGGCCCCCGCCGGGTGCGCACCCCGTCCCCTCCCGCCCATCCCGGTGCCGCCGTCCCGGTGGGCAAGCGCCAACGGCAGGGTCCCCGCAGGCTCGGGGACCCTCGCCGCGCCTGCCGGGCCGTGAGCAGCGGGCTGGACTGGGCCCGACTCGGTGGCGTAGGAGAAGCCCATGGCCGTCTACGCCCTCGGTGACCTCGTCCCTGCCATCGACCCCCACGCCTTCGTCCACCCCGATGCCGCCGTCATCGGCGAGGTGACCCTCGGGCCCGACGCCACGGTCTGGCCCTCGGCGGTGCTGCGCGGCGACTACGGGCGCATCGAGGTGGGGGCCCGCAGCTCGGTCCAGGACGGCACGGTGATCCACGCCGGACCGGGGTTCCCCACCATCGTGGGGGCGGGCTGCGTGGTGGGTCACCTCGTCCACCTCGAGGGCTGCATCCTCGAGGACGAATGCCTGGTGGGCTCGAACGCCGTGGTCCTGCACCACGCCCGGGTGGGCACCGGGGCCACGGTGGGGGCCGGGGCCGTGGTGCCCCGCAACCTCCACGTCCCCCCCGGGGCCCTGGCCATCGGGATCCCCGCCGTCATCCGCCCCGACGCCTCCCGTCCGGACGGCATCCGTGTCGCCGCCGAGGAGTACGTCAAGAACGGAAGGCGCTACCGCGCCCAGCTCAGGCGCATCGACTGACGCCCGAAAGCCTCAACATCAAGCTCAACGTGAGATTGAGAGTTGAGGGAGTTCGGCCGCCGATCCATCCCTGGCCGGAAGGGGTGGCCGGTCACGATGAAGGCCCCCGTACAGGACGGCGCCGTGGCCGGCGACGGGGAAGCTGCCCGCCCGGGGTGGAACGCCACGGCGTCCCCACCCGCCTCGCCCGCCCCAACCGTGACGGTGGTCACAGGTGCCGTTTCCCCCTGAATTCGGCCCGGAATCGGGGGGGACGGCGGTTCGGCCCCGACGCCGATCCGTCTCGCCCGAGGGGTCGGGTGGGGACCGCCCCATGGTGAGGACCTCCGGCGCGGTCGGGGGGTCCGGTGGAGGCGACGGGCGCGGTCACAGGGCCGTAACTACCCGCGTGTCACCTCGCCCGGCTAGGATGAAGCTACACCTGAGGTGGAGGAGGACCCCGATGGCCGACCCTGCGACACAGACCACCCGAGTCCCGGGCACCGCCGATCCGGTGCCCGACGCCGAAGGATTCCGCGGGCCCCAGGTCTGCGCTCTCGTGGGGATCACGTACCGGCAGCTCGACTACTGGGCGAGGACGGGGCTCCTGCGCCCGTCCATCGCCGATGCCCGCGGCAGCGGGACGCAGCGCCGGTACGCCTACACCGACGTGGTCGAGTTGAAGGTCATCAAGCAACTGCTCGACGCCGGGATCTCCCTGCAGCGGGCGCGCCGCGCCGTCGAGTGCCTGCGCGGCGGGCTCGGCGGCGACCTGGGCTCGACCAACCTCGTGCTGGTGGGCACCGACTCGGTGCTGGCCCGAAGCGACGGCGAGGTGGTCGACCTGCTCAAGGGTGGGCAGGGCGTGCTCAACATCGTCCCGCTGTCGGGTGTGCTCGAGGAGCTCGACGCCGCCATTCTCCAGATCGGCACGCGTGATGCCGAGGAGGCCCCACCGGTCCGGCTCGGTCTCGCCGCCGGGGAGGCGCGGGGCTGACCGTGGAGCCTCGGGCGGGGACGCGGACGGTGCGAACGGCGAAGGTGCGCTTCGCCCACGACTCCGAGCGTCACTTCGCCGAGTTGCTCGACTTCTACGGCGTCCACTGGGAGTACGAGCCGGTGGAGTTCGTCCTCGAGTGGCACGACGACGGGTCCCCCCGGCTCGCCTTCAGGCCCGATTTCTACCTTCCCGACCACCACTGCTTCATCGAGCTGACCACGCTCAGCCAGAAGCTCGTGACCCGCAAGAACGCCAAGGTGCGCCGCCTGCGGGAACTGCACCCCGGGGTCGAGGTGAAGCTCCTCTACCAGCGCGACTACCGGGCCCTGCTGTCGAAATACGGCTTTTCGAGGCCCTCTTCGCCCGCCGCCTAGTCTGAGGTGGTGGCAGCACCTCCGGCCTCTCCGTCGACCGTTCCGGGCGCGCTGTCCCCGGCGGGCGGTGAGGCCCTGCGGCACTCTCCCCTCGAGGACGCCCACCGGGCCCTCGGGGCCAAGCTCGTGGCGTTCGGGGGGTGGGAGATGCCGCTCGCCTACCCGGCCGGGACCCTGGCCGAGCACATGGCGTGCCGGCGTGAGGCGGTGGCCTTCGACGTCAGTCACCTCGGGACGGTGCGGGTCGAGGGGCGCGACGCCCTGGCGCTGCTGCAGGCCCAGCTCAGCAACGACCTTCGCCGCATCGGCCCGGGGCGCGCCCAGTACACCCATCTCCTCGACGAGGCGGACGGATCGGTCCTCGACGACCTCATCGTGTGGTGGCTGCGCGACGGCGTCTTCGACGTGATGCCGAACGCCTCGAACACCGGTCCGGTCCGGGCCGCCCTCGGGGGCCATGACACCACGGCCCAGCGCGCCGTCATCGCCGTGCAGGGCCCGGCCGCCCGACACCGCCTCGCCGCCGTGGCGCCCGAGGCGGCAACGGTGGGACGGTTCGCCGTGACCACGTTCCGGTGGGGCGGGAGCGAGGCCGTGGCGGCCGGGACGGGGTACACGGGCGAGGACGGCGTCGAGTGCGCCGTCCCGCTCGAGATCGCCGCCTCCTTCTGGGACTCCGTCATCGGTGCCGGGGTGGCCCCGGCCGGTCTCGGTGCCCGCGACACCCTGCGCCTCGAGGCCGGCCTGCCCCTGCACGGGCACGAGCTCGGACCCGGCATCACCCCGCTGCAAGCGGGGCTGGGATGGGTCGTGGGCTGGGACAAGGGCGACTTCCGGGGGCGGGCCCCCCTCGAGCGGGAGCGGGCCGAGGGTCCGCCCCGCCGCCTCCGAGGCCTGGTGGCCGACGGGCGCCAGCCCCCCCGCCAGGGGGCGCCCGTCCGGGCCGGGGGGAGCCCAGCCGGCGCGGTGACGAGCGGCAACTTCTCGCCCGTGCTGGGTCGCGGCATCGCCCTGGCTCTGCTCGACGGCGACCGGCACCTGGTGCCGGGGGACGAGGTCGAGGTGGAGGTCCGGGGGCGCAGCCTGGCCGCCCGCCTGACCGAGCTCCCCTTCGTGCGGCCCGGTGCCAGCGCGGCCGGGGGTGCTGGGTCGTGAGCGGCTACACGCCCCACACCGAGGAGGACGTGGCGGCCATGCTCGGCTTCCTCGGCCTGGGGTCCCTGGACGAGCTCTTCGCCGCCGTCCCGGCCGCCCTGCGCCTGGCCGGGGGGCTGGACCTGGCGCCGGGACGGCCCGAGCCCGACGTCGTGGCCCACCTGGAGGACCTCGCCGTCGCCAACCGGCCCTGTGGGCGCGACCTGGTGTGCTTCGCCGGCGCCGGCGCCTACGACCACGAGGTGCCGGCCGTGACCCGGGCCCTGGCCTCGCGCTCGGAGTTCGTCACCTCCTACACCCCGTACCAGCCCGAGGTGGCCCAGGGCGTGCTCCAGGCCGTCTTCGAGTTCCAGACCCTGGTGGCCCGCCTGACGGGGATGGCCGTGGCCAACGCCTCGCTCTACGACGGCGCCGCCGCCCTGGTGGAGGCGGTCAACCTGGCGGCCGGGGCCACGGGGCGTCCCGACGTCTGGCTCTCGCACGGCGTGCATCCCGCCTGGCGCCAGGTGCTGGGCACCTTCGCGGCGGGCACCGGGCACCTGCTGCGCGACGTCCCCCTGCGGCACGGGACCACCGACTGGGCCGCCACGGGGTTCGACGACCTCGACCCTCCGGCGGCGGTGGTGGTGGCGTGTCCCAACTTCCTCGGCTGCCTCGAGGACGTGGCGGCGGCGCGGGCCGTGTGCGACCGCACCGGGGCACTGCTCGTCGTGGCCTTCGATCCCGTCTGCGCCGGCATCCTGCGGGCACCGGGGGAGTGGGGCGCCGACGTGGTGGTGGGGGAGGGGCAGGCCCTCGGCATGCCCCTCAGCTTCGGGGGGCCGTACCTGGGGCTCTTCGCCTGCACCCTGGACCACGTCCGGCGGCTGCCGGGGCGGCTGGTGGGCGAGACGGTCGACGCCGAGGGGCGGCGGGCCTACGTCACCACCCTGCGCGCCCGCGAGCAGGACATCCGGCGCGAGCGGGCCACCTCCAACGTCTGCACCAACCAGACCCTCATGGCCGTCACCGCCGCCGTCCAGCTCGGGTGGCTGGGCACCACGGGGCTGGCGGAGGTGGCGCTGCGCTCGGCCCGCGGCGCCCACTACTGCCGCCAGGGCCTGCTCGCCCTGCACGGGGTCGAGCCCCTGGCGCCGGCGCCCACGGTGCGCGAGTTCGCCCTGCGCCTGCCCATCGGGGCCGAGCTGGCCGTGGAGCGGCTGGCCGACGAGGGATTCCTGGCCGGCGTGGCCCTCGACCCCACCTACACCGACGGCCGTGACGACGGGCTGCTGGTGGCGGTGACCGAGCGCCGCACCCGGGCCGAGATCGACGCCTTCGTGGCCGTCATGGACAAGGCGCTGCGATGAGCGCCGACGACCGGTTCGCGCCGGCGGGGGGCCGGGCCGCCAGCGCCCCCCTCCTCGGGCACGACACCGAACCCACCCTGTTCGAGCTGTCGCGGCCCGGGCGCGCCGCCTGGCAGCTGCGCACCACCGACGTGCCCGCCACCCCGCTCGAGGAGCTCGTGCCCGATGCACACCGGCGGGTCGCCCCGCCCGAGCTGGCCGAGGTGTCCGAGCGCGACCTGGTCGGGCATTTCACGCGGCTGAGCCATCGCCAATTCTCCGTCGACCTCGGCGCCTACCCCCTGGGCTCGTGCACCATGAAGTACAACCCCAAGGTGTGCGACGCCGTGGCCGCCCTCCACGGTCTGGCCGACGTCCACCCCGCCGCCCCGGCCTCGTGCACCCAGGGGTGGCTCGAGCTCATGGTGGAGCTCGAATCGGCCCTGTGCGAGATCACCGGCATGGCCGCCGCCACCCTCCAGCCCGCCGCCGGTGCGGCGGGAGAGCTCACCGGGCTGCTCCTCATGCGGGCCTGGCACGCCGCCCAGGGCGGGACGCGCCACAAGGTGGTCATCCCCGACTCGGCCCACGGGACCAACCCGGCCTCGGTGACCCTGGGCGGCTTCGAGGCGGTCACCGTGCCCAGTGACGCCAGGGGCTGCGTCGACGTGGCCGCGCTGCGCGCCGTCCTCGACGAGGACGTGGCCGGGATCATGCTCACCAACCCCAACACCCTGGGCCTCTTCGAGGAGGACATCGTGGCGGTGGCCGAGGCCGTCCACGGGGTGGGGGGACTGCTCTACTACGACGGCGCCAACCTCAACGCCATCCTGGGCGTGGTGCGCCCCGGCGACATGGGCTTCGACATCGTCCACCTCAACCTGCACAAGACCTTCGCCACGCCCCACGGCGGCGGGGGACCGGGGGCCGGGCCGGTAGCGGTGTCCGAGCGCCTGGCCCCCTTCCTCCCCGGGCCCCGCCCCGTGCGGGTGGGGGAGGGCGACGACGCCCGCTTCGGGTGGAGCACCCCGCCGCGTTCGATCGGCCGGGTCCACTCCTGGCACGGCAACGCCCTGGTCCTGGCCCGGGCCCTCACCTACATCCTCGTCCACGGGGGCGACGGGCTGCGCCAGGTGGCCCAGCTGGCCGTGCTCAACGCCAACTGGCTCCGCACCCGCCTGACCGGGACCTTCGACGCCCCCTTCGACCGCCCCTGCATGCACGAGTGCGTGCTCTCGGCCGCCTCGCTCAAGAAGGCCACCGGCCTGCGGGCCCTGGACGTGGCCAAGGCCCTCCTGGAAGAGGGCTTCCACTCGCCCACGGTGTACTTCCCGCTCATCGTGGAGGAGGCGCTCATGATCGAGCCCACCGAGACCGAGAGCCTCCAGACCCTCGAGGCCCTGGCCGGCGCCTTCGAGGCCATCGTGGCCCGTGCCGCCAGCGAGGACGGGGCCCGCCGCCTGGCCGAGGCCCCCCACGAGACGCCGGTGCGGCGGGTGGACGAGGCCAGGGCCGCCCGCCAGCTCGTCGCCACCTTCGACGCCCGCCCTCGCTGACGGCGAGCACGCCCGCGCCCCCACCCGGCACCCCGGCCCGAGGCGCCCGGGAGGGCCTCAGCCCTCGGAGGTGGGCCCCTGCGAGGCCTGGCGCTCGCTCTGGTGATCGGTGATGGCCTGCATGATGGCCCCGCCCACCCGCTCGATGAACTCGGGGCGGTTCTCGGCCGCCCAGTCACGGGATCCGGTGAGCGAGCCCAGGGTCCCCTTGAAGTGGGGGACGACCTCGCGGGCGAACAGCTCGTAGGAACGCAGGGTGGCAGCCCGGTCGGCCCACTCGTGCGCCATGAGCAGGTAGGTGCCGAAGCCGCCCGACTGCTCCTGCAACCGCTCGATCTGGGCGACGGCCATGGCCGGGGTGCCGATGACGGCGAAGCCGATCTCCATGAGGGCGTCGACCATCTTGTCGGGATCGAGGGTGGCCGGGGCGAGCGGGAGGGCGGCCACCCGCTCGAAGTAGTCGACCCACTGGGCCAGGCCGAAGCGCACCTCGGCCCGGGCCTGCTCCTCGGTGGGGGCGATGTGCATGGGACCCACCAGGCGCCACCGGGCCCGGTCGACGGCCGTCCCGAACTCGGCGGCGCGCTCCTCCATGACCTGCCAGTGCGAGCCGAGGACGTCGAATCCCCCTGCCGTGGTGGCACCGATGGAGAGCAGCGACAGCCCGAACCGCCCGGCGGCACGGGGCCCGGCCGGGGAGATCTGGGCGGCCACCGCCACCTCGAACCGGGGGTGGGTGTAGGGACGCAGCTGGAGGCGGGCGTTGCGCAGGGTGAACCACGAGGTCTGGCGGTTCACCGGCTCCGTCCCGTCCAGCAGGGCCAGGATGGCCTCGAGCGACTCCTCCATCATGGCCCGCTGCTCCATGGGGTCGATGCCCATCATGTAGGCGTCCGAGGGGAGCGCCCCGGGTCCCACCCCGAACATGACCCGCCCCCGGGTGAGGTGGTCGAGCAGCACCATGCGGTCGGCCAGGATCAGGGGCTGGTGGTAGGGGAGGGAGCTCACCCCGGTGCCCAGGCGCAGGTGGCGGGTCCGCTGGGAGGCCACCGCCAGGAACACCTCGGGCGAGGCGATGATCTCGTAGCCGGCGGAGTGGTGCTCCCCGAACCACGCCTCGTCGAACCCCAGCTCGTCCAGGCGCACCACGAGCTCCAAGTCGCGCTCGAGGGCCAGGGTCGGGTTCTGGCCCACCGGGTGGAAGGGCGCCAGGAAGATGCCGAAGTCGAGGGGGCGGTCCATGCCGGGCAGTCTACGGCCGCGCCGCCCGGCACCACCGGGACGCGCCGCCGGTCCGCACGTCCGGTCGGTCGTGCTCGTCCGGCGAATTGGGACCTTCGCCTCGCCCCGAAGCCGACCGGCCAACGTACGCTCGAAGTGGGGCCCCCACGACAGCGGGGTTCCGAGACCCGGAGTGCCTTGTCGAGGGTCCCGAGCCCCGCTGTCCCTCTCCGGTCCGAGCGCTCGGCACGGCACGCGGCCGCGCCGGACGACGGCATCCCGGCCGACGTCCCCCTCGTCCATGACGGCAGCACCACCGAGATCGGGCGCTGCGACGACCGCCACCGCGACGCCGACGTCACCGGGCTCTGCGCGTTGCGCGCCGGCGTGTCGTCGGCCACGGCATCGTGCACGCCCTGGTCCGATCAACCACCGCCGCCGAGGGGCGTCTCACTAGACTGGCCGGGTGATGGCGGAACTCGGCTCGACGGCGAAACGGCTGAAGAACGTGGCGGCGTCAGCGGCAAGCCGGTATGCCTATCACGCGCTCCACAAGCGCCAGGCGTGGCAGCTGATCGACAGCATGACCTCCCGAGGGGGACTCCGGCGGGACGACGCGTTGTTCGAGCAGTGCGATGCCTACGCACGCGACGTCTTCGGTTCCGACAAGTACTCGCCCTGGCTCAAGGCGTACACGGTGCTCTCGGGAACGTTCAAGGAGGGCTGGATCCCCGACAACTACTACGGCGCCGTGGTCGTGGAGAGGCTGAAGGGGGCCTACGGCGCCGTCTCGGATTGCAAGGCGATCTCGAATCGTCTCTTCCACACGGATCTGCTGCCCGACGTGGCCTATGCCGTGAACGGGCTCCTCTGCACCGCATCCCTGGACAGGATCGAACCCGGCGACCTCAAGAAGCACCTCTTCGACAAGACCGAGAAGGTCGTCTTCAAGCGGGACAGCGGCGGCCAGGGCAAGAGCGTCTCGGTCTACGACGCCGGCAGCTTTCCCCACGAGACGACGGTGTTCGGCAATGGCGTCTTCCAGAGCTACATCGTCCAGCACCCCTTCTTCGACGCCTTCGACACGCAATCGGTGTCGACGCTCAGGCTCACCACGGTTGTGGAGGACGACCTGCACGTCTCGTGTCGCGCCGCCTACCTGCGAATGCCCCGGCGTGCCGACACGCACGTGAAGTCGGAGACGGCGGTCAAGGTGGTGGTCAACGTCGCCGACGGCCGCCTGGGCGTCACCGGGTATCTGCCCGATTGGGTGCCCGTCACACGCCACCCGGATTCGAACGAGGCGTTTGCGGACCACGTCGTGCCGAACTTCCAGGGATGCGTCGAGGCCTGCGTGGCACTGCACCGGCAGATGCCGTTCGCCCGCACCATCGGCTGGGACGTCGTCGTCGACCAGGACGACCGTGTGGCCGTGATGGAATGGAACGGGACCCACAACGACATCAAGTTCTCCGAGGCGGCAGACGGTCCCTGCTTCGCCGATCTCGGCTGGCAGCATCTGTGGAGGCGCACGGTCCCGGCCTGACCCGACGATCGGGCCCGACGCCCGCTGGGTGCGCGGTGGGTCCGCCCCCTACATTCCCGATCTGATATATTGCATCTCTGCTATGGCAGTGTCCCGGATGGGGAGCGGTGGTGGCCGTCGCGGCGTGACCGTGCCCAAGCGCCCTGGGGTGAGCCGGGGGGCCGAAGCCCTGGCCCGCTACGAGCGCACCCGGACCTCCATCATGGTGGGGAGCACCGTGCGGGCGGCGCGGCGCCGGGCCGGCATGAGCCAGACGGAGCTGGCCGAGCTCACCGGATCGAGCCAGCCTTCCGTGGCCCGCCTCGAGCGGGGCCTCGTGTCCCCGACCGTGATCACCCTCGACCGCATCGCCCGTGCCCTGGGGACCGACCTCGTCATCGACTTCGAGCCTCGCGACGGATCCCGGCGCAGGCCGCCACCGCGCCCCTGAGGATCGGCCGCGGCGTCGTGGGGGAGGGCACGCTGGATTAGCGTGGGTCGATGCGCCGCTTCGCTCCCGGCCTCGTCGTCGGGCTGATGGTCGTGTCCCTGGCCGCCTGTGGGGGATCGTCCGCTCCCGCCGGATCGAAAACCGCCCAGGTGGGCGACCTCCAGGGGCAGAAGCCCACCCAGGTCATCGCCGCCGCCGAGGCGGCGGCCAAGGCGGCGGGATCGGTCCGCTACGTCCTCGTGGCCCGCGACGGCTCCCAGACCCAGACCATCCAGGGCGTGGCCGGCACGGACGAGGCCCAGCAGACCGTGACGGAGGGGACCCAGAAAGTGTCGGTCACCTACGTCGGCGGTGTGGCCTACGTCCAGGGCAATGCCGGAGGCCTGGCCTCGGCCATGGGCCTGTCCAGCTCGGTGGCGGCCCAGTACGCCGGCAAGTGGATCGCCATCCAGAGCACCGACAGCCTGCACAAGAGCATCGTCCAGGCCGTGACGCTCACCGCCACACTGTCCCAGCTGATCCCCACCGCCCCCCTCGAATTCGCCTCGCCCACCACCATCGGGGGCCGCCAGGCCCTGGCCGTGAAGGGCAGCCTGCCCAAGGGCACGGCCTCGGGGGTCTCGGGCTCCACCACGCTCTACGTGGCGGCCTCCAAGCCCGTCGTGCCCCTTCGCTTCACCGGGAGCGCCTCGACCGGTGTGAGCGACACCTGCACCTTCTCCCAGTGGGGGACGGCCATCAGCCTGACGGCGCCGACCGGGGCGATCCCGTTCTCCTCGCTGCCCAAGAGCAAGTCCTCGTAGCGGCCGCTCAGCCGGCGACCGGCAGGGCCAGGGGAGCGGCCAGGCCCCGACGGGGGAGGATGATCTCGTCGACGAGCCCGTAGGCCACGGCCTCGTCGGCCGTCATGAAATTGTCCCGGTCGAGGTCGCGCTCCACCTGCTCCAGGGGCCGCCCGCTGTGGTGGGCGATGACCTCGGCCATGCGCCTGGTGGTGGCCAGGACCTCCCGAAGCTGGATCTCCATGTCGCGCGGCGCACCACGTGCTCCGGCCGAGCCCTGGTGGATCATGATCTTGGCGCTGGGCAGGGCGAAGCGCTTCCCCGGTGCGCCGCCGCACAGCACCATGGCCGCGGCCGACATCCCCATCCCCACGCACACCGTGGAGACGTCGGGCCTGATGTGCTGGACCACGTCGTAGATGGCCATCCCGGCATAGGCGAGGCCGCCGGGGGAGTTGATGTAGAGGGAGATGTCGCGCTCGGGATCCTCGGCCTCGAGGTAGAGAAGCTCGGCGATGATGAGGTTGGCGATCTGGTCGTCGATCTCCTGACCCAGGAAGACGATGCGGTCCCGCAGCAGCAGCGAGTAGATGTCGAAGGCCCGTTCGCCCCGGGCCGACTGCTCCAGAACGGTGGGGATGAGCGATTGCCTCACGGCCATGGGATCCTCCTCGTACGACGACCTCGGGCCCCAGCATATCTCGTTTGTGAGATACCATTGACGATGTAGCGTGGCACCGGAGACGGACCAGGAGGTCGGCCACGACTCGGCGACACGACACGGTGTTCCCCGGCTTCGGGGACATGGCCCGGCGCCGCAAGGACCTGAGCGGCGAGCTGGTGGTGCGTCGGCGCGCCCTCGGCCTCTCCCAGACCGAGGTGGCGGCCCGCATGGGCACGTCGCAGTCGGCCGTGGCGCGTCTGGAAGCGGGGGAGGGGGACGTCCGGCTGTCCACCCTCGAGCGCTACGCCGCCGCCGTCGGCGTGAGCCTGGCCTGGTCCCTCGACGAGGCGACGGGGGAGCGGTGACGACCGGGGCGCCCTTCGGGCCGGCCGGGCCTCCGGACTGGCGGGGCCTCCCCGGGGACCCGGGCCACCCCGACGCCCGACCTTCGGTGCACGAACGGCTCTTCGAGCAGCGGGTCGTCTTCCTGTGGGGCCCGCTGGACTCCGCCGCCGCCGGGCACCTGGCAGCCGAGCTCATGACGCTCGACGCCACCGGCGACGACCCCGTCCATCTCCACGTCGACAGCCCCGGTGGATCGCTGGAGGCGGCCTTGAGCGTCATCGACGTCATCGACCTCCTCGGGGTGGACGTGGTGGCCACGTGCGTGGGTCAGGCCGCCGGCACGGCCCTCGGTCCCCTGGCGGTGGCGCACCGGCGCCAGGCGACCCCCCACGCCCGATTCCGGCTGTGCGAGCCGGTGGCCGAGGCCAGCGGTGACGCCCGCCATCTCCAGGCCTGGGCGGCGGCCCAACGGGCCCAGCTGGAGCGGTTCTGCGAGCGCCTAGGCCGGGCCGTGGGCCGCAGCCCGGAAACCGTGGCCGCCGACCTGGCCGGCGGGGCGTTCCTCGACGCCGCCGGGGCCCGTGACTACGGCTTGATCGACGAGATCTGCGCCCCGGGCGGGCGCGTCGTGGCCATGCCGGCGTCGCCGCTCGGGTTCCGTCGTCGGCGCTGATCGCCGCCGTCAGCGGCCCCGCTCGGAACGTCGCGCCGACAGGCCGAGGGGGGAGCATCGCCTCGGCGACCTCGGTGCGGCGGTGCCACGGGACGGCAAAAGCCCAGCACGATCCAGCGTTCTGCCGGTCCGGTGTGAAGGGCCTTACTTTACATAAGATCTCTTATGGGCGGTTTATCGAAACCTCCGGGGCGTGACGCCAGTCGGTGGGTGAGGGCAACGGCCCTGGTCCTCGGCTCGAGGCGAGGGCGGCACAGAAGCCCCATCCGGGCCAATCCGGGGGCCACAGGACGGGCTCCCGGACCGCCCGCGACACTCCGGCACGGCCGGCGTCCCGGGTCCCGGATGACCCCTCGGATGACCCCGGGAACCGACGGCCCGCCAGCTACCGAGGCATGCCGGAGTCGGTATTGCGGCTTCGTGTCTCCACGAGCCCCAGGCACTGCCTGCCGGCGGGGGTCCCGTCCCTCACCCCGGGGCCGGATCGGCCTCTCGAGCCCGGGCCGACGACTCGGCCAGCTCCTTGATGGCGACCAGCCGGGCATCCCAGCGCGCCGCCGCCGCCGACATCTCCTGGGCGGCCGAGGCGAGACGCTCGGGATGGACCCGGTACCGGACCTCCCGGCCGTGGCGATGGGGCGAGACCAGGCCGGCGTCGACGAGGACCGCCAGGTGCTTGGACACCGCTTGGCGGCTGAAGGGCAGCACCTCGGCCAGGGCCGTGGGGGTGGCCTCGCCCCGGGTCACGAGGACGTCGAGCAGGCGGCGGCGGCTCGGTTCGGCCACCGCCGCCCACAGACGGTCGTCCCCGGACGCGGTCACGAGCCCTTGGCGGCGAGCTGGGGATCGAGGAGGTCGCGCAACCGGGTCAGGAAGCCCTGCCACCCGCCCTGGTGGTCGCGCGCGTACTCGGCCTGCTGGGACTCGGGCCAGTCCATCCGGTCCACGCCGCTCTCCACCACACGCAGCAGGGTGCCATCGCCCTGGGGGGTGAGGGTGAACTCGACCAGGACGGAGTTCCCCTCGGCCGGAGCGGTCCCCTCGCTGTGCTGCCAGCGGTAGGCGAAGCGGCGCTGGGGCTCCACCGCCGTCACCGTGACGTGGAAGCGCAGGACCTCGCCGTCGTCCCGACGGAAGCTGAAGGAACCCTCGGAGCCCGGCCTGGCCTCGATATCGGCACCGGTGACGAACCACTGCGCGATCTGCTCGGGCTCGGTCACCGCCCGCCACACCACCTCGACGGGGGCGTCGATGGCGATCTCTCGCTCGATGGGCTGCACCATGTGCTCCTCCTCGCTCGGTCGGGACGCCCCACGGGAGCCTCCGGCGACCGTGCCCGCCGGAGGCTCCCCCGGGCTCTGCCCGGCACGCTTCCGTGCTCCAATCCGCAACCTTTTGTTGCGTGTTTGCCAACCTATCGGAGCCTGCACCGAAACGCAACCACTAGTTGCATATCTCGGTGGAGGGGCCGGGCGCACCCACACCAACCAGCGCGCTCGACGAGGACTCCGTCGGCAGGCTCGCCGGCGGAGCCCCGCTCACGCCGTCGCCAGGTGGCCGCCGAACCAGGCCAGAGCCCGCTGCCAGGCGTCGCGAGCCGAGGCCTCGTGGTAGCTGGGACGGGCGTCGCAGTGAAAGCCGTGATCGGCCTCGGCGTAGCGCACGACCTCGGTCTCCACCGCCGCCCCCGTCGTCGCCACCCGGAGCTTCTCGACGTCGGCCACGGGGATGCCCTGGTCCAGATCGCCGTAGAGGCCGAGCCACGGGGCCTGGAGATCGGCACCGAGCTCCACCAGCGGGGGGAGGCCGAAGCGGCCCTCGCCCACTCCCCCACCGTAGAAAGTGACGGCCGCACCCACGGGACGGCGGGCCGCGGCCAGGAACGCCACCGTCCCCCCCATGCAGAAGCCCACGACGCCGACCCGTCGCAGCGGGAACCCGGCCTCCTCCAGGTAGGTGAAGGTGGCGTCGAGGTCGTTCAGCAACCCCTGCTCCGAGAGCGCCGCGAAGTGGGGCATGATCTTCTCGTAGTCGCTGTAGCCGATGACCGGATCGCCGGTGCGGTGAAAGACGTGGGGGGCGACGGCCCGGTACCCCTCGGCGGCGAAGCGCCGGGTGACGTCCTCGATGTGGTCGTTGACCCCGAAGGCCTCCTGCACCACCACGACCGCACCTCGGGCCGCGCCCTCGGGCTCCACGTCGTACAGGCCCATGTCGCCGTCCGCCGTCTTCACCGTCACCGTGCTCGCCATGGATCCTCCTCGACTGGGGCGCTACCGGACGTCCTCACCTTGACATGCCAAACCCGACCCGGCCAGACCGCACCGGGCGTGCGGCCGGGGGCGTCGGGCTCCGGTCCCCGAGATGGCAGCGGGTCCTGGGCCGGGACCGTGACAGCGGCGGACCCGCCGTTGCGGCGTGCGATGCTGGACCGAGGCGTGGCGGGTCGGGCCGGTGGCCCAGGACCGTCGCCTCGATCCACGGAGCACGATGAGCAAGGTCCCGAAAACGACGACCCACCCCCGCCCGGCCCAGCCTGCCGACGGGCACGACGCCATCCGCGTGCACGGGGCACGGGAGCACAATCTCAAGAACATCACCCTCGAGATCCCGAAGCGGCGCATCACGGTGTTCACCGGGGTGTCGGGCTCGGGCAAGAGCTCGCTCGTCTTCGCCACCATCGCGGCGGAGTCGCAGCGCCTCATCAACGAGACCTACAGCGCCTTCGTCCAGGGCTTCATGCCCAGCCTGGCCCGGCCCGAGGTCGACCTGCTGGAGGGCCTGACCACGGCCATCGTGGTCGACCAGGAGCGGGTGACCGCCAATCCCCGTTCCACCGTGGGCACGCTCACCGACGCCAACGCCATGCTGCGGATCGTCTTCAGCCGGCTCGGCACGCCGCACATCGGGCCACCCAGCGCCTTCGCCTTCAACGTCCCCTCGGTCAAGGCCAGTGGCGCCATCACCGTCGAGCGGGGCGCGGGCAAGACGGTCAGGAAGACCTTCACCCGCACGGGGGGGATGTGTCCCCGGTGCGAGGGCCTGGGCCGGGTCTCCGACATCGACCTGTCCCAGCTCTTCGACGACTCCAAGTCGTTGGCCGAGGGCGCCATCACCGTCCCCGGCTGGACCACGGAGAACTTCTTCGCCGTCAGGCCCTACCTCGAATCGGGCATCCTCGATCCCGACAAGCCCATCCGAAAGTTCACCAAGAGCGAGCGCCACGACTTCCTGTACCGGGAGCCCGTCAGGGTCAAGGTGAACGGCGTCAACGTCACCTACGAAGGGCTCGTCCCGAAGGTGGAGAAGTCCTTCCTGCAGAAGGACAGGGAGGCGCTCCAGCCCCACATCCGGGCCTTCGTGGACCGGGCCGTCACCTTCGACGCCTGTCCCGAGTGCGGCGGGACACGGCTCAGCGCCCCGGCCCGGTCGTCGAAGATCGGGGGCGTCACCATCGCCGACGCCTGCGCCATGGAGATCAGCGAGCTGGCGGCCTGGGTCGGCACGCTGGACGAGCCCTCGGTGGCCCCGCTCCTGGCCGCCTTGACCCACACCCTGGGCGCCTTCGTCGAGATCGGGCTGGGTTACCTCTCGCTCGACCGGGCCTCGGGCTCGCTGTCGGGAGGCGAGGCCCAGCGGGTGAAGATGCTCGGCCACCTGGGGTCGCCGCTCACCGACGTCACCTATGTCTTCGACGAGCCCACCATCGGCCTCCACCCCCACGACGTCCGGCGCATGAACGACCTCCTCGTCCTGCTGCGGGACAAGGGCAACACCGTCCTCGTGGTGGAGCACGAGCCCGACACGATCGCCATCGCCGACCACGTCGTCGACCTCGGCCCCGGCGCCGGGGCGGCCGGGGGCACCGTGTGCTTCGAGGGCACCGTCGAGGGGCTGCGGGCCAGCGGCACCGTCACCGGGCGCCATCTGGGGGACCGGACCGCCCTCAAGGAGACGGTGAGGACCCCGACGGGGGCCCTGGAGATCCGAGGGGCCACGACACACAACCTGCGCCACGTCGACGTGGACGTCCCCCTGGGCGTGCTCGTCGTGGTGACGGGGGTGGCGGGTTCGGGCAAGAGCTCGCTCATCGATGGCTCCGTGCCCCCCGAGGCCGGCGTGGTGGCGATCGACCAGGGCGCCATCCGCGGTTCGCGCCGCAGCAACCCCGCCACCTACACCGGGCTGCTCGACCCCGTCCGCAAGGCCTTCGCCAAGGCCAACGGGGTGAAGCCGGCCCTCTTCAGCCCCAATTCCGAGGGTGCCTGCCCCACCTGCAACGGCGCCGGAGTCGTCTACACCGACCTCGCCATGATGGCCGGGGTGGCCACGGTGTGCGAAGAATGCGACGGCAAGCGCTTCGACGCCTCGGTGCTGGACCACCGCCTCGGGGGCCGCGACATCAGCGAGGTCCTGGCCATGTCGGTGAGCGATGCCGGCACCTTCTTCGGCGCCGGCGCGGCCCACACCCCGGCGGCGTGCGCCGTCCTCGAGCGCCTGGCCGACGTCGGGCTCGGCTACCTGGGCCTGGGCCAGCCCCTCACCACCCTGTCCGGGGGCGAGCGCCAGCGACTGAAGCTGGCCACGCACATGGCCGGCCACGGTGGGATCTACGCCCTCGACGAGCCCACCACCGGCCTCCACCTCGCCGACGTGGGGCACCTCCTCGACCTGCTCGACCGCCTCGTCGACGCCGGCACGTCGGTCATCGTCGTCGAGCACAACCTCGCCGTCATGGCCCATGCCGACTGGATCATCGACCTCGGTCCCGGGCCCGGCCACGACGGCGGGCGGGTCGTCTTCGAAGGAACCCCGGCCCAGCTGGTGGCCGAGCGCTCCACCCTCACCGGACAGCACCTGGCCGGCTACGTGGGGGCCTGACAGCCGGGGGACCTCGCCCGCGCCGCCACTCCCCCACCGCCGCCGGGCCCGGCCGCGGCGCCGCCGGGTGCCTCCCCGTCAGCCCGTCCAGGCCGCTCGCAGCCCGGAGGCTACGGCCTTGGCGAAGCGGTACTCGCCGCTCGAGTACGTCGGACACTTCCACGGATAGGCAGCGGGGAGCCCGGTGGGGCACAGGTGGAGCCCGGCCTGGAGCCCGACGGTGGTGCGCACGGTGATCCGGCCGCCCACGCACCCCCTGCCGACCCGCTCGGTGGGGAGGCACGGCAAGGTGGAGGTGTACGCCCCGTCCGACGACAGCGCCGCGGCGATGGCGTCGGACACCGTCACCCCCGGGAACTCGGCCGCCAGGGCCTGGGCGAACACGGGAAACTGGGCCACGAAGGTCTCGCGCACCGGATCGAGCATGGGTGGGGCGTCGAAGAAGACCACCCTCGCCCCACTGGCGGTGATGGTGGAGAACATGGCGGCGACGTCGTTCTCGTACTGGAGGAAGTAGGGCAGGGTGCCCATGGTCTGGCCTGGGCAGGGGTTGCCCGCCGTGACGATGCCCACCACCTTCGGGTGGTAGGCGGCCAGGTCGGCGGGGAGCCAGCCGAGCCACTGGCACGGTGCCGTCCCCGGATAGGACCGCACCACGACCTGACTCCCCATGCGGGCCCGGATGTCGTCGGCGGACTCCCACGTGAGGGAGTCGCCGTAGACGAGGTAGGGAACCTGTCGGCCCGCGGCCGCGCCGTGGTGCTGGCCCGGGCTCGACGACGGGTAG